>CAZDSB010000022.1:0-9153 GCA_964507515.1 uncultured Myxococcaceae bacterium | reverse complement strand
CGGCACTCCGATGATCCGGCCGACCTCCACTCGCCACGCCACGGCGGCCTGTTCTGGAGTCACGTCGGGTGGATCCTCTCCAAGCGGTTCGAGAAGACCGACCACGACCTGATCCGCGACTTCGCGCACTTCCCCGAGCTCCGCTGGCTGGACCGTCATCACCTCGTGCCGCCGCTTGTCATGCTCGGGGCGCTGCTCGCGCTCGGCGGGCTCCCAGCGGCGATCTGGGGAGCGTTCGTCTCGTCGGTGCTGCTCTGGCACCTCACCTTCGCCGTCAACTCGGTCGCCCACACCTTCGGCTCGGTTCGCTACCTGACCGGCGACGACTCGAGGAACAACCCCGTGCTCGCGCTGCTGACCCTCGGCGAGGGCTGGCACAACAACCATCACCACTACCCGGCCTCGTCGACGTTCGGATTCTTCCGCTGGGAGGTCGACGTGACCTACTGGGTGCTGCGTGCGCTGAGCGCCACCGGCCTCATCTGGGACCTGCGACGGCTGCCGGCAGCGGTCCGCGACGACGTCGGCCCTCCGGTCTCGGCGGAGGCCAGGAGCACGCCGTGATGGAGTGGCTGCACGGCTCGGCGGTCGATGCGCGCCGTGACATTCTCGAGTTCTACCGGCGATGCGAGCGGCAGGGCGGCGTCGTCCGCACGCACATCTGGCGTCTTCCGGTCTACGTCGTGACCGCTCCCGAGCTGGTCGAGGAGGTCCTGGTCCGCAAGCGTCAGTGCTTCATCAAGTCGGCCGGTCTTCGCTCGACGCGCCTCGCCTTCGGCCAGGGACTTCTGACCTCGGACCAGGATCTGTGGCTCCGTCAGCGGAGGACCGTGCAGGCCGCGTTCCATGCACGCCAGCTCGAGCTCTATCGACGCCTGATGGAGGACGCGTCCCGGCGCCTGCTGGAAGGCTTCCGGGACGGCGAGACCCGCAACATCCACCACGACATGACCGAGCTGTGCTTCGAGGTGCTGGCGCGCTCGCTCTTCGGAGAGGAGCTACCCGAGGCGCACGCGCTGGTCGCCGCCACCGCGGAGGCGCTCCACGCCTTCCACCATCTCTTCAGCCAGTGGGTCGGGGCCGCGGGCGGCCTCCTGTTCGCGACGGTCCGCGGGGTCGCCAGCGCCCTCGGACGTCCCGACTTCGTGGTGGAGCCTACCCTGCTCCCCACCTCCTACGCGCGCCGGTTCCGGGAGGCGGTGCGGGCGCTGGACGCGTTCGTGGCCGCGCTCCTCGAGCGCAGGCGGGGAGGGCCACGCGGTGAGGACTTCCTCTCGCTCCTCCTCTCCGCCCGCGACGAGGGCAACCTGCCCGTCCACGACCGGCAGATCCGTGACGAGATCGTGACCATGTTCCTCGCCGGGCACGAGACGGCGGCGAGCTCTCTCAGCTGGACGCTGCACGAGCTGGCGGCGCATCCGGAGGTGGCGGAAGCGCTGGCGCTCCAGCTCGACGGCGGGGGCGGGGGCGAGCTCCTCGAGCAGGTCACCCGCGAGGGCCTCCGGCTCCATCCGCCGGCTTACCGTATCAGCCGCACCACCATCGCCCGCTGTCGCATCGGCGAGCACGAGGTGAAGCCCGGAGCCGAGATCATGATCCCCCAGTGGGCGATCCAGCGCTCCGAGCGCTGGTTCGAGGCCCCGGACGAGTTCAGGCCCGAGCGCTGGACCCGGAGCTTCCAGGAAGGGCTTCCCCGGTTCGCGTACTTTCCCTTCGGCGGGGGCCCGCGCACGTGCATCGGACAAGCGTTCGCACACCTGGAATCCTCGGTCGTCCTCGGTGAGACCTGCCGCCGGTTCGCCCTGAGCATTCCGGCCGGCTTCGTGGCGCAGCCGTTCCTCGGGGTGACGCTGCTCCCGAAGGACAACACGCTCCTGCTGCGTCTCGCGCATCGCGAGGCGCGGACGCCGCGGGCGGCATCGCTCACGCCGGGCGAACGACCGGCGCGCTGCCCCTTCGGTCACGGCGCGGGGATGCACGGCTGACGGTCCGTCGGAAGCGGCCGGTGTTCGTCGGCGGCATCGGGCGTGTGATGTCGCTTTCCTTCGATGCGTCCCCGTCTATCCTCGCGCCTTCCCGGAGACGCACATGGATCGCAAGACGTCCGCCGATTTCGATCAGGAGCTCCTGACCCTCTTCGACAAGTACGTGCACGGCGACATCGATCGCCGAGGGTTCCTCGAGCGTGCAACCCGCTTCGCAGTCGGCGGAATGACTGCCTCGATGCTGCTCGATGCGCTGAGCCCAAAGTTCGCGGAGGCTCAGCAGATCCCGAAGGACGACGCCCGCATCAAGGCGAGCACCGTCGAGTTCTCCTCGCCGAAGGGCCAGGGAAAGATGCGCGGCTACCTGGTCCGGCCGGCGAAGGCCTCCGGCAAGCTGCCCGGCGTGCTGGTGGTCCACGAGAACCGGGGGCTGAACCCGCACATCGAAGACATCGCCCGGCGCCTCGCGCTGGACGGGTTCATGGCCTTCGCGCCCGACGCGCTGGCGCCGCTCGGCGGCTATCCGGGTGATGAGGACAAGGCGCGCGAGCTCTTCGGCAAGCTGGATCTTGCGAAGGTCGGCGAGGACTTCGTCGCCGCCGCCGAGTGGCTGAAGGCGTGGCCCGACTGTACCGGCAAGATCGGCGTGGTCGGCTTCTGCTATGGCGGGGGAATCGCCAACATGCTCGCGACGCGGCTGCCGGATCTGTCCGCCGCCGTCCCGTTCTACGGCGCCCAGCCCAAGGCCGAGGACGTGGCGAAGATCAAGGCGCCCCTCCTCATCCACTACGCCGAGCACGACGAGCGGATCGACGCCGGGATCCCTGCGTTCGAGGCCGCGCTCAAGGCGAACCATGTGCGGTACCAGCTGTTCGTCTATCCGGGTACGCAGCACGGATTCAACAACGACACCACGCCTCGCTACGACAAGGCCGCGGCCCAGCTGGCCTGGCAGCGGACGATCGACTTCTTCAAGAAGAACCTCGCCTGAGGCGGAAGCGCGCAGAAGCGCGCCTGCGGCCGGGCTCAGTTTCCGCCGTCGCGATGTGACGCGAGGTAATGCTCTCGCAGCAGGTCCACGCCGAAATCCCGTTCGGCGTCTCGCCAGACGGTGTGGACGTGGTTGGCGCCGTTCTGAGTGTTGTCGTACTCGAGCAGGAAGGTCCTGCCCCGCACGCGGTAGTAATGGCCCTGGCGCGGCTCCATTCCTCCCGCCCAGGCGAAGCGGAGGTTGCTCAGCCCCGCGTGCTCGATGCGAGCCCACTCCGCGGCGGCGACGTCCGGCCGGTGGCGTTCGAGGTAGACCTTGATCAGTCGGACCAGCAACGCCTGCTGCAGCTCTCCCAGCTGCCCGTGTCCGATTCCTTCCCCGTCGGGGAGATCCCTGCCGGGGCCGGCGAGGATGTCCGGCGGTGCGCGCCCGGACAGGATTGCCGCCTTGCGCTGAGCCGGATCGAGCGACTTCACGAGCTCACGCGCGAGGTCCTCTTCCGGCGCGAGCACGCGTTGCACGATGCCGGCGTCGCTCCGCTCGTTGGGATTGCTCCCGAAGAACGACGGGGTCACCGCCGGCAGCGCGGTCACCGGCGAGGTGAAGTTCAGCGAGAGGTGGTGGCCCTCGAAGCGCCACCCCCAGGGCTCACGCGAGGCAGGATCGCCGAAGATCGTCAGGTAGTAGAGCTCCGGGTCGCGGAACGGCCCGTCCGTCTGCGCGAGCACCGTCTCGAGGCCGATGATCGTCAGCGCCGTGTCGTATCCGCGGCGACTGAGGCCGGTGGCCACGAGGCGCTCCGCGAGTCGCCGCTGCTCGGCGGACATGCTCTTGAAGGGCAGCCCCCTGCGGGCACCCGGCACGAAGTGCCAGCGAGCGCGCTCCGGCTCGTCGAATCCGAGCTGGGCCTGCTTCCGCTGCTCCGGCTGGAGCGCGGCGAGGAACCGGCTCGCCGCTGCCGACATCTCCGCGTCGGCATCGGAGGGACGTTGTGAGGAAGAGCTCATCAGGATCGCGAGAACGACGATCCAGGGTGTGAATGGCTTCATCGGGGTGCACCGGTAGGAATCCTGCCCCTCGGCTCGCCTGGCTCCCTGGATGAAGCAGCGGGCGACACAGGAACCGGGCGTGCGTAGCGTGCAGCGCAGCATGCGGAGGACCATTCCCCCGAGATTCCAGGTACTTCGGGCTGGCTCCGCACCTGCAACTGGCCCCATGGCCATGAAGCGCCCGCCCCTCCTCGTCGTCTCCATCCTCCTGGCGGGGCGGCACTGTCATCCCCTCGGGCTGCTCCTCGCCGGACTGCTCCTGGTCACCCTCGGGCCGCTCGGAGGCCTGCTCGTCGCGGGCCGGACGATCTAGGGCGTTCGCTGCCTTGCTGTAGCGGATGTTGGCGGTATCGAGGACAACGCCGTCATGCACGTCCGTCCCTGGTCTCTCGTCGTTGCGCTCCTCGCCCTTCCGGCGCTCGGGGCACCCGTCCCCGACTGGGCGCGCGAGAGCGACGCCGCCGCCCAGCCCATGCTTCAAGTGCTGGCCCGGTTCGCGCCCGAGGGCGCGCAGCGCTTCGGCGTCGAGGGCGTGGACGACAAGGTCGTCGACCTCGGACCGCAGCATGGCGAGCGATACCGGGCCGCGCTCGAGACGACCGCGAAGGAGCTCGAGGCAAAGCTGGCGACCACGCGGGATCCGAAGGTCCGCGAGGACATCCAGATTCTCATCGACAACGCTCACCGAAAGGTCGCCGCGGGAAAGCTCGAGGACGCGCTGCTCCTGCCCTTCTACGCTCCGGTGCGGACGGCGTTCGCCGGAATCTTCTCCCTCCTCGACCCACGCGTGCCGTAGGAGCGCCAGGCGGCAGCGCTCGTCCGGCTCCGGCGATACGCGGGGCTGGAACCGGGGAGCACGCCGATCGCCGAGCTGGCGAAGGCGCGGACCGTCGAGAAGCTCGGCGACAAGAAGCTCATCGGTCCCTTCCGGCCCGAGGTCGAGCAGGCGCTGGCGGACAGCAAGCGGCTGGTGTCCGGCATCGGTGAGCTGTTCAAGAAGTCCGGGCTGACCGGCCACGAGCCCGCTCTCGCCAAGCTCGGCGAGCAGATGGAGGCGTACGACGCCTGGCTCAAGGCGGAGATCCTCCCTCGCTCGCGGAGCGACGCGCGGCTGCCGCCCGAGCTCTATGCCGTATACCTCCAGAACTTCGGCGTCACCGACACACCGGAGGCCGTGCTCCGGGCTGCGCTGATCTCCTTCGCCGAGATCCGCAACGAGATGAACGCGCTCGCGCCGCTGATCGCGAAGTCGCACAAGCTGCCGGCCAACAGCGACTACCGCGCAGTGCTCCGCGCCCTGAAGAAGCAGCAGCTCAAGAACGCGGACATCCTGCCGCTCTACACCCAGCGGCTGTCCGCCCTGGAGGACATCGCCCGGCGCGAGTACGTCGTCACCCTCCCCCAGCGGAAGGCGAAGATCCGGCTCGCGTCGGAGGCCGAGTCGGCGATGCAGCCTGCGCCGCACATGGACCCGCCCCGGCTGATCGGGAACACCGGGGAGTACGGCGAGTTCGTCCTCCCTCTCGCGACGCCCGGCGCCCCCGGCCAGAAGGACCTCCGGACAGACGACTTCACCTTCGACGCGGCGACCTGGACGCTCACCGTGCACGAGGCCCGGCCCGGGCACGAGCTGCAGTTCACCCGGATGCTCGAGAACGGCGTGTCCATCGCCCGGGCGGTCTTTGCCTTCAACAGCGCCAACGTCGAGGGCTGGGCGCTCTACGCAGAGGCGGAGATGAAGCCGTACCTGCCCCTCGACGGACAGCTGGCGTCGCTGCAGCACCGGATGCTTCGCGCCGCCCGCGCCTACCTCGACCCGATGGTGAACCTCGGTCAGATCACGCCGGAGGAGGCGAAGCGGGTGCTGATGGAGGACGTGGTTCTGTCCGAGGGGATGGCCAAGCAGGAGGTGGACCGGTACACGTTCCGGGCCCCGGGTCAGGCCACCTCCTACTTCGTGGGCTACCGGTCGCTCCTCGAGACGCGCCAGCGCGCAGAGCTCGCCCTCGGAGGGCGCCTCGACCGCCAGCGCTTCAACGACTTCATCCTCGCCCAGGGTCTGCTGCCGCCGGACCTCCGGCTGCGGGCGGTGATGGAGGAGTTCGTGCCTGCGGAGAAGGCGCGCGCCGCGGCGAGCCGTCCGCCGCCAGCCGCCAAGCCGAACTGAGGTTCGGACCCGAGACCTCGGGCGGTGTAGCGTCGTCGCGGGTCGACGCGTCGGCCCTCGCTCATGAGCTCGTTCTGGTCCTGGATCCAGCCGCTGGGGCACGACGCACCGTGGATCGTGCTCGTCGCCGCGGCAGCGGTCTTCCCGCTGCTGTTCTTCGTGACTGCTCCCTACGGTCGGCACTTCCGGCCAGGCTGGGGCCCGGCGATCCGCTCGAGGGCGGGCTGGTTCGCGATGGAGTGGCCGTCGGTCGTCGTCTTCGCCTGTGTCTGGGCGGCGAACCCGCGCTTCGACACGCCCATGGTCAGGGCTCTCGGCGTGCTCTGGCTCGTGCACTACCTGCAGCGGACGCTGGTCTTCTCGCTGCTCCTTCGCGACGCAGGGAAGCGGCAGGCGGTCCTCACGGTCGTGCTGGGCATGGTGTTCAACCTGGTCAACGCCACCGGGAACGCGGTCGCGCTCCAGGACCGCCCCTTCGACCTGTCATTCGCGGCCGGGGTCACCCTGTTCGCCGTGGGGTTCCTGACCAACGTGCACTCCGACCACCTCCTGCGCACGCTGCGGGCGCCGGGGGAGAGCGGGTACCGCGTGCCCTTCGGCGGAGGCTTCCGCCTGGTGAGCGCGCCGAACTACCTCGGGGAGATCGTCGAGTGGATCGGCTTCGCGCTGGCGGCGCAGACCCTGGCCGCATGGGCATTCGCCGCCTTCACGGTCGCCAACCTGGCCCCGCGGGCGGCCGCCAACCACCGCTGGTACCGGGAGCGGTTCCCCGACTATCCGGGTGAGCGGAGGGCGCTCATCCCGTTCGTGTGGTGACAATGAGGAGAGGACGGCGCCCGATGGTGGTGCTGCTGCTCGTGCTCGCCGCGGCGTACGCCGGGCTCTGAGCAGCGCTCTTGTTCGTCCAGCGCTCCCTGGTCTTTCCCGCGCCACGCGAGCGCGCGACGGCAGGCAACGGCTCGATGTGGCAGCACTCCCCGACGATGGGGGCGTATCTCTCCTTCGTCGAGCACTGAATCGACAACGGCCGTGGCGTCCCGGGGGGTCTCGAATCCCGGGACGGCCACGACCGACCGACGCTGGGGGCGTCGGATCTGCGCGCTCAGTTCCCGATGGCGACGGTGACCGCGCCGCAGCCGGTCCAGGTGTACTTCGCCCCGGCGTCGTGCACCGGGACCGAGCCCGAGCTGCTCGTGCCGTTGAGGGTGCGGCGAATCTCGAGCGTCCCACCGGTGATGCAGTAGGGCGAGGCCTGATAGGTGAGGTTCGCGTCGAACCCCGCGGTGTACTGGTAGCTGTACGACTGCCCGTTGCTCGAGGCGCTTCCGCTGAAGGCGCTCCGGCCCTGCCCCACGATGGTGGTCTCTGTCACGGTGAGCTGGCCGGTCCAGTTGTAGCTTCCGTTGGCGCTGACGCCCGACGCGCTGTAGGAGTAGTTCACCGTGAGGTTCCAGGTCACGGTGTTGCCGCTGACCGTCAAGCTCCCGTTCAGCGTCTCGTTGAAGCCGCTGCCGCTGATGGTGCAGTTGCTGTACGTGATGCTCGAGCTGGTGAACGTGTAGCAGCCCGTGTTCAGCTCACCGGTCCGGTGGCCCAGCACCGAGACGGCCTCGGTCGCGATCGACGCCGACGGGTCCTCGGGCTCGGCGAGGAGATTGTTGGGAAGCGACCCGGCGAGGGAGTCGGTCAGGGATGGGAGGCTGGCCGCGTTCGAGATCTGCCCGTTCACGGACGCCTTCACCGCGCTGTTGAGCTGGGTCTGCGCCTTGTTCGCGGTATTCGTCTGCGCTGCGGTCGGTGCCTGCGGGCTTCCGTAGCTGAAGGTCTTCAGCCCCGGAGTGCCGTTGTTGTTGTTGTTGTTGTTGTTGTTTCCGCCGCCCCCGCCGCAGGCGAGAACGACGACCAGTCCCAGAGATCCCAGCGTCCGCATCTGTCCCTCTCCTATGGCAGCGGAACCGAGGGGAGTGGGGCGGTCCCGCAACCGTCCAATGCGCAGGACGCCTCGAAAACCTGGCATCCGCGCGAAGGACCGGAAAACACGAGGCTTCTCCTTGGGGGCGTGGACCTCGTCGAGCCCGTAACGAGGTGTTTGGCACCTCCCCGGAGCACCTCCCCCGACGGGATCAGTCTGCCCCGCTTCCAGGAAGCGTGCTTGGCCGGCCGGAATGCATCCTAGGTATCGAGCCCTCGTAAATAAGGTCGTCCAGTGGACAGCTCCACTGGCCCCGGATTCGGTTGCTGACAGGGATACAGGGTCGGGGCAAAACCACTCGAGCCATGCCACGCGTGCTCATCATCCAGGACGACCCCGCGGTGCTCGCCCTGATGCGTCACGGGCTCGTCCGCCGGGGGTACGAGGTGGACTCGGTCCGGTCCGCCCACGAGGCCATGGACCGGCTCAAGACCGAGCGGCCCGACCTCGTCGTCTCGGACGTTCACCTCGAGGACGCCCGGGGCGACCTCCTGCTCGGCGCGGTCGAGGCACACTTTCCCGATGTCGCATGCCTCCTGGTGACCAGCGGCCCCACCTCCCGCTCGTCCTTCGGCGGCATCAGCGTGCTCCGCAAGCCCTGGGACATCGTGCACTTCGTGGACCGGGTCTGCAGCGAGCTCGACAAGCGCGCGGCCCGCGCCCACCTGGGCACCGCTCCGGCCCACTGAGGCCGGCTACCAGCGGCCAAATGCACGCAGCAGCGAGGTCCCGTCCCGCGCGGGGGTGGTGCAGGGACGGGCATCCGTCCAGGCACACCGGCTCGCCGCCACGCTTGGAGCGCGGTGCAGCACGAACGCCGAGCGCGTCCCGTACCCCACCGCGTCGGCGTGGACGCAGGTCCCCGCCCGGGGATGCGGACCGTGAACCGACAGCAGCGCGAGCCAGCCCTCGACGTCGAGCAGCCCGGCGCCGCCCCCTGGGACTCCCTCCTGGATGAGTCGCCGGCGCGCCCCGT
Organism: uncultured Myxococcaceae bacterium; assembly: GCA_964507515.1. Taxonomy (GTDB): domain Bacteria; phylum Myxococcota; class Myxococcia; order Myxococcales; family Myxococcaceae; genus RPRB01. Next base: position 13 of record CAZDSB010000022.1, on the reverse strand, counting down.
CGTCGCCCGCCCC
>CAZDSB010000021.1:0-2972 GCA_964507515.1 uncultured Myxococcaceae bacterium | reverse complement strand
GTCGTCCAGTACCTGCAGCAGCATGTTGAAGACGTCCGGATGCGCCTTCTCGATCTCGTCGAAGAGCACGACCGAGTACGGCCGGCGGCGGACCTTCTCGGTGAGGAACCCGCCCTCTTCGTACCCCACGTAGCCGGGAGGGGCGCCGAGGAGGCGGGAGACCGAGAACTTCTCCATGTACTCGGACATATCGACCCGGATCAGCGCGTTCTCATCGCCGAACAGGTACTCGGCCAGGGTGCGGGCCAGCTCGGTCTTGCCCACGCCGGTGGGCCCCAGGAAAATGAACGAGCCCACCGGTCGGCGGCTGTCCTTGAGCCCGGCCCGGGAGCGGCGGATGGCCCGCGAGACCGCGGCCACCGCGTCACCCTGGCCGACGATCCGGCCGTGGAGGGCTTCCTCCATGCGGGCGAGCTTGGCCGACTCCTTCTCCTCGAGCTTGGACAGCGGGATGCCGGTCCAGCGGGAGACGATGTACTCGATATCCTCCTCGCTCACCGTCTGCGGCCCTTTGCCCTTGCGCTTGTCCCACTCCCGCTTCATGTCCTCGTCGCGGCCGCGCAGCAGCTTCTCCTTCTCTCGAAGGGAGGCGGCCTTCTCGAACTCCTGGGCCTCGAGGTACATGTCCTTCTCGCGGACCACGCGCTCGACCTCCTTGCCCAGCTCCTTGATCTCGGGAGGAGGGGTCAGGGCCATGAGCCGGGTACGGGAAGACGCCTCGTCGATGACGTCGATCGCCTTGTCGGGGAGCTGCCGGTCGGTGATGTAGCGGTCGGCCAGCTTCACCGCCGCGTCGATCGCCCCGTCGGTGATCTTCACCCGGTGGTGCGCCTCGTACTTGTGGCGCAGCCCCTTGATGATCTCGACCGCCTCGGACACGGAGGGGGCCCGCACGATGACCGGCTGGAAGCGCCGCTCGAGCGCGCCGTCCTTCTCGATGTACTTGCGGTACTCGTCGAGGGTGGTGGCGCCGATGGTCTGGATCTCCCCGCGGGACAGGGCCGGCTTCAGCATGTTGGAGGCGTCGATGGCCCCCTCGGCCGCGCCCGCGCCGATCAAGGTGTGGAGCTCGTCCAGGAACAGCACCACGTTCTCGGACTGGCGGATCTCCTTCATCACCGCCTTGAGGCGCTCCTCGAACTGCCCCCGATACTTGGTGCCGGCCACCAGCGCGCCCAGGTCCAGCTGCAGGAGGCGCTTCTGGGCCAGCACGTCCGGGACCTCGTGGCCGACGATTCGCTGGGCGAGCCCTTCCACGATGGCGGTCTTGCCCACGCCGGGCTCGCCGATCAGGACCGGGTTGTTCTTGGTACGGCGGGCGAGGATCTGGATCACCCGCTCGATCTCGGTCTCGCGCCCGATGACCGGGTCGAGCTTGCTCTCGCGGGCGAGCTGGGTGAGGTCGCGGGCGAACTCGTCGAGCACCGGGGTCTGCGACCGCTTCTTCGGACGCGGGTAGTACTGGTCCCCCAGCAGGGCCAGCGTCTCCTGCCGGACCTCGTCCAGCCGGGCGCCAAGGGACTCGAGGATCTTCGCGGCGATGGACTGCCCTTCCTTCATCAGGCCCAGGAGCAGATGCTCGGTCCCGATGTAGTTGTGTCCGAGCTGACGCGCTTCCTCGATCGACAGCTCGAGGACACGCTTGGCCTGCGGGGTGAACGGCACCTCACCGAAGGTCAAGGTCTTGGGGAACCCGGCCAATGCCCGCTCGACTTCCGCCTTGACCGTCTCCAGGCGGAGCCCGAGACGCTGGAGCACCGCGGTCGCGATGCCCTCGCCGTCCCGGATGAGCCCGAGGAGGATGTGCTCGGTCCCGACGAAGTCATGACGGAACCGCCCTGCCTCTTCCCTGGCCAGGATGATGACCCGACGCGCCCGCTCCGTGAATCGCTCGAACACTGTGGGTGACCTCGCGCCTTTCTCGAGTTCGGGTTGTCGTTCGCCCCCGGGGCACTATCTGCCCCGGTGCTTCCTAAACCTGCGATGAGTATATGCCTTCCGGCGTCCCGGCACTAGGGATTTCTTGGCCGGCGTCCCGTCACCCCGCTGTAACCCATTGAAACTGGTGACCTCAGGGCCACGGCACCGCTCGGCCATCCACCAGCCGGTAGCCTCGGTCGGCCTTCCGCGCCAGCTCGTGGTTGTGGGTCGCGATCACGAACGCGAGGTGGTGCTCGGCCTGCAGCCGGAGGAACAGGTCCCAGATCACCTCGCTGGTCTTCGGATCGAGGTTGCCGGTGGGCTCGTCGGCCAGGATCACCCGCGGTCGCCCCACGAGGGCGCGCGCGATCGCGACCCGCTGCTGCTCGCCCCCCGAGAGCTCGCCCGGGCGGTGCGCCTGCCGGTCGGCGAGGCCGACCTCCTGCAGCGCGGCGACCGCCCGCTCCCGCGCCTCGGGCACGCTCGCCCGCTGGATCAGGGCCGGTAGCATCGCGTTCTCGAGCGCGGTCATCTCCCCGAGGAGGTTGTAGAACTGGAAGACGAAGCTCACCTCCGTGCGGCGCAGCCGCGCGAGCGCCGCGTCGCTCCAGCCGGAGACGTCGGCGCCGTCCCAGAGCACCCGGCCGCCGGTCGGGCGGTCGAGGGTGCCGAGTAGGTGGAGCAGGGTCGACTTCCCCACCCCGGACGCCCCGATGATGGCCACGCTCTCGCCCGCGTTGACGGTCAGGCTCACCCCACGCAGGACGCGGACCGCCTCCGGTCCCATGCGGTACTCGCGCTCCAGCTCCTGGGCGACGAGGAGCGGCTCACTCATAGCGCAGGACGTCCACCGGATCCATGCGGGCGGCCCGCCGGGCCGGCGAGATGGTCGCGAGGAAGGAGATCACCAGGGTCGAGCCGACGATCATCGTGAAGTCGGAGCCGGTGAGCTTCATCGGCAGGTAGCTGATCTGGTAGACGTCGCCGGCGAGGCGGATGATCTTGTAGGTGTTCTGCACCCAGATCAGCAGGAGCCCGAACGCGCTGCCCGC
>CAZDSB010000020.1:0-2918 GCA_964507515.1 uncultured Myxococcaceae bacterium | reverse complement strand
AGATCAACAACCCGTCGAGCGTCACCTGCCTTCCGGAGGCCCCGGTCGCGACGGCCGCCTCGCCACCCCAGCCGACGCCGGCCGGCCCTCCGGCTCCTCGGTCCGCGCCGCCCGTCTTGGCGGTCCCCCCGCAGGGAATCGGGGAGCAGGCGGCCGCTCAAGCCGCACCCCTACCCAAGGGCGCACCGGTGCGGACTCTCGGACCGAGCGTCTGGATCGGACGCTACCAGGACAGCCGCGGCGCCGGCGATGTGACCTTCGTCCTGGTGCGTGGCGCATCTACCGTATCGGGGACCTGGAAGCTGCGGACGGGCGGGGGCGGGCCGATCACCGGTCTCGTCGACGAGACCGGCCGCCGGATGCAGCTCCGGATGGAAAATATCGCACCCGAATGTCCGGGCACCTTCGAGGGCTCTGCAGACATCGGCGACACGTCGATGGTCGCCACCTACCAAGGCAAGGATTGCGAGGGCGCCGTGACCCAGGGAACATTGACCCTTCATCCGCAGTAGCCGCAGCGAATGAGGCCGAGATCACTCGACCCTCGAGAATGGCCGCTTCAGGCAAACCGGATCGAGGTCTAGGCCGCAGTCGCGGTGGTGCGGTCCATGGTCCTGGGCGGCCCTGCGGTACCCGGCGGTCTCTGCCTGGACGCCACGGCTCGCCGTTGGCCCCCGGTGGTGGGCGAGCCCATGCAACACACGTAGAGCTGGCACGCCGTCTGTGCGCCGCATACGTCTCGTTCCGGATGGGAACGCGCCGGATCGACTCCACTCTCCCGCACGTGCCCAAGAGGATCGGTTCCTTCTGGATCGAGCTGGCCAGACTCGTGACCCTCAAGAGCCGCCGACGAAGGGCTCGCTAGGGCCCTCAGCCGACGTCACCGGGCATCAGCACTCGCGGGAACCAGGACGCCTCGATGGCTCGCTCGTATCTGCACACCATAGTCGCGGTCATCCTCGTGAGCCTTCGCCTAGCCGGTTCCTCGAGCGGACAGGTGGGCCCGCAGAAGCCACGTCCGCCCGTCTCCATCTGGAGGCAACCCAGGAACGCCCCCGCATCTCCCGCAGATGCCCCGGTCCCGCTCGAAACGCAGGATCCCAGGTTTCAGGCGTACTTCAGCAAGGTACGCGAAAAGATCAGGGCCACCTGGATCTATCCCAGCGCGGCGGGTGAGCGGGGCATCCAAGGCGAGGTCGTGGTCGAGTTCCGCATTGCCAAAAACGGGCATCTCGAATCCATTGCGGTGCGCCGCTCATCGGGCGCAGCCATCCTGGACGACTACTCAGTCAGGGCCGTACAAACAGCCGCGCCCTTCCCGCCAGTACCCGATGACGTGGCGAAGGAGACACTGAGTATCGACAGCACCTTCCGCTATTCACTACCGAGCACGCGTTGAGCGAGTATTCTAACCTCGCGATCACGAAGCAAAGCCTTGTGGCTCGCTCCGCAGCCACACCCTTCCTCACGCCAACCGATCGCGTCTACCCGCGTCGGCGGGCGTGGAGCAGTCGGCGCTCCAGGTCGGTCGGCCCCTTCTGGTATCCTGCCGGCCATGAGTGATTGGCACGCGCGACAGCAGCTCCTGATGACGGGTGCGGTGGCCCTGGGGATCATGCTGCTCTCGGGATGCGCGGCTGGACGCCCGACGAGCCTGGTCCGTCTCCGTGGCGGCTACGAGGTTCTTACCGCCCATTGCGAGCCCGGGGCACCGGAATCCTGCATGCCCGTACGCGTGACCGGGGATCCGCACGACGAGGAGGCGTGGGGGTTCCGGGCACGGCCGGCGGCGGATGCACTCTGGAAGGAGGCGGAAGTGTTCTACGCAGTGGGCGATCGGACCCGATGCGATGAGGTGCGAGCGAGCCTGGGAACCCCGACGGAGGCATGTTGGGGACCAGTGTACTTCCGTCGGCGCTGAGTGCACGGGCCGGAGCGGGGGCCAAGCCACGAACCGGAGAACGTTCCTCTGGCTAACCCAAAAGGGTTGGCGGCTGCCGCGTCCGCCGACCCCTCGCAGTTGCTGGCGCTATTTGACTCTCGTCGCGGACACATGATGCGGCTTGCCATTCTCGCGCATCAGTGAGCCGACCATCGCGTCGCCATCGACGGTAGCTTCCAGCGTTTGCACCTTCGCGATGGTGAGGGACAGCTTGTCGCCCGTGAAGGTCCCGCTCACCCGCATGCCCGTCCTCTCGCGGCCAGTCTTCGCCTTGGCTCCGGTCTCGAACTTGCGGCTGAATGTTCCGGTTACCTTCCGGCCGTGCTGTACGAGCACCATCGTGAAGTCTTCTTCGAACGGCTGGCGACCAGCCACGCCACGAGCCGCCCCGGTCCACGTGCCGGCCACGCTCTGTTGCGCCCCGACCATCACCGGAAGCGCCAGCGGTCCGCCGGCAAGGACAGCGACCACTGCCCAGGCGATCCAGACATTCTTCATCACACCGCCTCCTCCCGGTCCCCGCAAGCGTAGCCCATTCTAGCGACGACTTCTCTTGGCGTATCAACTCGCCGGAGGCCTAAGGTCTGGCAATCGCTCCGCATAGCCCTCGAGGAGGGCCTCCGCCGTCTCACTTGCACCAGGCTCCAGATCAGCCCTCTATGGCTGCGACGGTGGCCGAGATGCTCGCGGTCTGCGGCGACTACTGCGTGCCAACTTCGCGGAGATCGACTCGAGCCTGACCTCGATCCTCTACCGACGGCGCTGAGCCGGCCGGTCTAGGCCGACTCGAGCCCGCGCGCCTCGGCCTCGAGGGCCTGCAGGAGCTCTCGCATGTCGCTCTCCGGGTGGGTGGGGGGCGCCGAGGCCAGGTCGTTCGGAGGATCCCACCAGACGTTTCCCTCCACCAGGACCGGCCCGGTCGCGGTGAGGCCCACGTCCCATCCGATCGTCCTCAGCGGCGAGAACACGGTCGCGG
>CAZDSB010000019.1:0-6000 GCA_964507515.1 uncultured Myxococcaceae bacterium | reverse complement strand
CCGGCCATGTACTTCGGGTCGGCATGGCAACGACCACAGGTCTCCGGGATGGCCTGTGGGTGCACGCTGGACTGACGGCTCTTCGGTCCGCGAATCCCGTGCACGCCGTGACAGCTGACGCACTGGGCTGCCTTCGAGTCCTTCTCCTGCAGCAGCAGGATGCCGTGCTGGCTCTCCCGGTACTTGGAGAGCTGGTCGGTCGGCAACGAAGGATTGAAGCCGCGCATGAAGGCCGGATCGGCGTGGCACCGGGCACAGAACTCGGGGATCCACGTGCGGTCGGTGTGGCGCACGTCCGCCTTGGGCCAACGGGCGGCGATGTCCGCCGTCATCACGTCGTTCTGGGGAGAGCCGCCGTGACAGCCCGAGCACGACAGCCCCCGTCGGAAGTGCACGTCGCTCACGAAGTTCTTGAGGTTCAGGATCTCCGATGACTGGGTGGCCTTCGGATCCGCCGAGAAGAGATGGATCTTCTTCTGGGACTCGGGATCGGTGTGGCAGAGGATGCAGTTGTCGGAGAACAGGATCGCGGCACTCTGGGAAGGAAGCTCGAGGGTGAGGAGCGCCTTGAGGTGGCGCGCTCCACCGACGGTGAGCGCATCCACGTCCTTCCCGATGAGCTCACGCGTGTGCGGGGGCAGCTTCTTGAGGTACGTCCGCTCGGGCTCCCCCAGGATGAGCTTCCCTTCCTTGTCCTTCTCCTGAAAGAGCGCTTCCAGGGAGGCAGGGAGCTTGCCATCGTCGGCCGCAGGTGCCGGGCTCGCCTGGTTGAGGACGAGCAGAAGAGGCAGCAGCACGGTCATCTCGGCACCCCCAGCTGAGGTGTGCGCTCTCTCCGCGAGGCGACCACCCCGCCGATCGCGACGACCACGGCAATGGCGCCGGCGATCAAGTAGTCCATCCCCAGAATGCCGTTGAGGAAGACCTGGAGGAGCGCCGCGCCGGAGAGGAACATCCACCGCTGCCGGTAGGCGAGGACGCGAAGCACCGCGATGACGGATGCGAGCCCCAGCGTGATCCACGCGCAAGCCCAGGCGGTGGATCGGGGGTCGGGAAGCTTTCCCGGGACCGCGTGCCCGCCGATGTCCCACGCCTTCAGCGTGAGATAGGACATGAAGATGATCGCGGCGATCGCCAGGTCGGTGAACACCGGCGAGGGCTGGCCTCTCGAGGCGCGGCGATCCAGCCAGGGGACGAGCGCCCAGATGCCCATCAGCACCGTCACCACCAGCAGCGCTGCCTGCGGTCCTTCCATCCCGAAGAGGTGCGGCGGGAACTCCTTCAGCAGCTGGTAGACCCAGAGGAAGTACCACTCCGGCTTGATGCCCGGGTACGCGGGCGCCAGTGGGTTGGCCTTCTTCCCCAGCTCCCATTCCATCCCCGGAATGCCCGGTCCGTAGGGCAGCAGGTACACCAGGACCGCCAGGACGATCAGGCACACCAGCCAGAGCAGGAGGTCCCGGAGGAGGAAGTCGGGGAAGAACCTGAGCCCGGGCCGGTCGGGGCGCTGATGGGCCATCCCGTGGGCCATGCCCTGAACCTGGATGAAGATCAGGTGGCCCGAGAGAATGCCCACGATCAGCAGCGGCAGGATCACGATGTGCAGGGCGAAGAACCGATAGAGCGTGTTGATGGTGACGTCCGGCCCACCGCGCATCACTTCCAGCAACCACTGGCCGATCACTGGCACGCTCTTGACCGAATCGGTGCCCACCGCGGTCGCGAAGAAGGACAGCTCGTTCCACGGAAGGAGGTATCCCGAGAAGCCGAAGCCAAGGGCGATCGCGAAGAGGAGGAAGCCGGTGAGCCAGGTCAGCTCCCGGGGCTTCCGGTACGCCTTCAGGATCATGGTGCTGAACATGTGCACCACGAGCGAGAGGATCATCAGATGCGCGCTCCAGCAGTGGATGGAGCGGATCAGCCAGCCGAAAGGCACCTTCGAGGTGACGAAGCGGATCGACTCGTACGAGGTCGCCTCTCCCGGCTGGTAGTACATCAAGAGCAGCACGCCCGAGACGAGCTGGACAGTGAAGAAGAAGAGGGTGGTCCCACCGAGGTAGTACCAGACCATCGAGTGCCCGCCGACCGGCACCTCCTTGTGCCGCGCGAACTCGACGAGCTTCCCGACGCCGAACCGCGCGTCGAGCCACCGATACAGGCGCTCGCCGACGGAAGCGGGCGCTTCCGGCTGCGCCTCGATCATGCCTTCTCCATGGTGAGGACCACGTCGTTCCCCTCACGGCTGGCGATCCACTTCACCAGCGGACGTGGAGGTGGACCCGAGAGCACCCGCCCATCGATGTCGAACTTGCCGTTGTGACAGGCACACCAGAGGAGCGAGTCGCCCGGTACGAACTGCACCGTGCACCCCTCGTGAGTGCACTTGGCATCCAGCGCGCGGAGCTCTCCGCCCGCCTCGAAGACGATCACCTTCCGCGTTCCCGAGCGCGCGATGACGAAGTGGGACTTGCCGAGGATGGCCAGCTCCTCCGCGCTCAGCTTCAGAGGACTTCCCGCTCCTGCTTCGGAGAGCGGACGCAGGTAGCGGAGCACCGGGTAGAGAAGGCTGGCCGCCCAGCCGATGACTCCAACGCCCAGGAACCAGTTCAGGAGGCTGCGCCGGGCCGGCTTCGCGCTTTGAGCGAGAGGAGCCGTCATGTCCACCGTCCTTCTGAGAGTTGGGTACGACGTTGGTGCGTCCGGATCCCATCACGCAAGTTCCAAGCCGGCAAGTTGGTCCTGCGACACCAGAGTCCTCGCTGCGCGGACTCCGGAGTCGCTGTGAGCGGAGCGCGGACGAGACCGCCTTCTCGGGCGCGGGCCCGCGGGCATCTCGCCTGGGACCAAGGTCTCACTTCCTCGACGCTCGTCTGGCGGTAGCTTGCGGCTTCGGAGCGAAGACCCTGTCGTGAAGCAATTCTCCTTCGTCCTTCAATCTCTGGTCGGCCAGGCCCGCTTCCGCGAAACCTGCGGTCATGCAAGTGGGCACGCGCAAAACTTGCGTCTCCGGGTGCGCGGCCGATGCCGGAATTTCTGATGTCGGCCCGAGACGAAAGAAGGTCCGGTTCTTGCTCGGGGCGAAGGCACTCCCCTGCCCAATCGGGGCGGCGGATGGTTCGACGAGATGATCTCGATGGATCGCGACTTTCGGCAGGTGAACTCCGAGGGGGTTGTATGAACGCGTGGACGAAGTGGGCGGCAGTCATGAGCATTGCCGCTCTTGCCCTCCTCACGAGCTGCAAGGGGGACACTGGACCGACAGGTCCGGAGGGCCCGGCGGGTCCCCCCGGTCCCAGCGGCGACGGAGGCCCCTCGGGCGTCGTGTTCCAGGTTCCGAGCAACGCGGATAGCCCGACCGATGCCGCGAACGCTGCGTGGGCCGCTCTCCAGCCGCAGGTGACGGTGCAGAGCGTCACCATCGCGAGCCCGCCGAAGGTGACGTTCAAGGTCACGACCACCTCGGGGAGCCCGATCGTGGGCCTGGGCAACACCTCGCTGGCCAGCGGAGCCAAGTACCCCAGCCTCCCCAACCTCGCCTTTGCCATCGCCAAGCTGGTGCCAGTGAACAACGGAGCCCCCAGCCACTGGGTCAGCTACATCGTGACGACGGTGCCGACGCTGACTGCGGATGGTGGCACGACGTCACCCGGGCCCACGCGGCCGAGCACGGACAACACCGGTACCCTGACCGACAACGGCGACGGGACCTACGTCTATACGTTCTTCCGGGACATCACCCAGATCAAGGCCCAGGTGGACGGGATGACCTTCACCGGCGCCAACGTGAAGGATGATCTCGGTGATCTCACCTACGACGCGACCCTGGTGCACCGGCTCACCATCCAGCTGTCAGGCAATGCGCCCGGCACCGGTAGCAACACGCCCAACGGAGTCACGAACGTCCCAGGCGTGCCGCTGACGCACGCGGTGGATGCCATCTACGACTTCACGCCTTCCAACGGACAGGCGGTGACCAGCTCCGGCCGAGACATGGTCACGACCGAGAACTGCGACACCTGTCACCAGGTCCTCGGAGGCATCCCGGGCGGCAGCGCGGAGGCCAACGGGGCGGGATTCCACGGCGGAAGTCGCAACGACGTCCGCTACTGCGTGGTCTGCCACACCGAGCAGCGCAAGTTCGGCAGGACCGAGGCGCCGATCGACTCGACGACGTTGACCTTCAAGTCCGCGGACGGTGGAACCGACGTCAGCACCACGTCCACGTACAGGGTCTACGACCGCTCGCTCGGGAACCTTCCCAACTTCGTGCACCACATCCACGCGGGCCCCCTCCTGGCCCTCAAGAACTACAACTTCGGCGGCGTGGAGTTCAACGAGACGCTGTACCCCCAGGACCTTCGCAACTGCACCAAGTGTCACAACCCCTCCAACCCTGCGACCCCGCAAGCCGACAACTTCGAGCAGCATCCCAACCGGGTGGCGTGCGGCGGCTGCCATGACGGCATCAACTTCGCCACCGGCAAGGGCGTGACCATCGCGGATGCCGCCAAGGGACTGACCGTCTCCCCGCAGGGCCACATCGGCGGGATCCAGCCCGACGACAGCCAGTGCTCAGCGTGCCACTCGGATCCGAACCGTCCCGACACCAACGTCGACTCCGTCCACCGGCCGGTGACGCCACCGAACGCGGGCAACGCGCTGGCGGTGTCGAACGGCAACGCCAACACCAACGCGGCCTGGATCGCTTCCAATCCGGCTCGGCTGCCCGTCGGTGCGATCGCGGTCAGCTACGACATCAAGAGCGTGTCGCTGGACGGAAGCAGACATCCAGTGATGGTCTTCCGGATGCTGCAGAACGGGACCCCGACGCCCTTCAACGATTTTGCGACCGCGGCCGTGAATCCGGCCTCGGGACAGAAGGAGATCTGGGACAACTTCATGGGGTCGCCGAGCCTCTACTTCGTCTTCGCAGTGCCGCAGGACGGGGTCATGACGCCCTCCGACTTCAACGGCACCGCCAGCGGCTATCTGCGGACCATCTGGAACGGCAGCTCGCCCGGAACGCTGACCGGTCCTGACGCCAACGGGTACTACACGGGGACCCTCACCACGGTGATCCCGGCGAGTGCGGTGATGCTGACCGGAGGGCTCGGGTACTCGTACAACAACATCAGTACCCTGCCTCTCACCCAGACGAATCTCGAGAAGTACCCCGTCACGCTCCCGACGGCGACGGCTCCGCAGTCGGTGGTGGATTGCTCACCCGGCGGCGCCAAGGCCGGGACGAATGCGTGCAGACAGGGTGGCCTGATCGTCATCGCCCCCGACGCCCAGAAGGTTGCGACCGGGTTCACCGCACGACGGGTGATCGTGGAGGACGCACGGTGCAACAAGTGCCACCAGGAGCTCGGCACCTTTACCGAGGATGCATTCCACGCCGGACAGCGGAATGACGGGACGACCTGCGCCTGGTGCCACACGCCGCAGAGGGCGAGCAGCGGCTGGTCCGCGGATTCCGTCTACTTCGTGCACGCCATTCACGCGGGCGACAAGCGAAACACCGAGTTCACCTGGCATGCGGAGACGGCAACCTCCTCCTTCAAGGAGGTGGCGTACCCGGGCGTCCTGAACTTCTGCGAGGGGTGCCACATCCCGGGCGCGTACAACTTCAGCAACTCGGACTCCCAGGCCCAGTTCGACAACCGCCTCTACCGGCTGGTCGCCGCAGGCTCGTTCAGCGGCAACGTGGGCGATACCTTCACCAACTTCAGCGGAGCAGGCTGCGCAACCCAGACCCAGTCCGCGCCCGCGAGCGACGTGAGCGTGCATTCGCTCGCTCCCTACTTCGCGCCCACCGCGAACGGGGGGTCCACGCCAAACTACGGCGTCACCTTCGCCTTCAACCTCGGGCCGAATCCGTCGAACGGATGCACTCCCGATGGGACGCCCTACACGCTCGCCGCAGGACAGAGCGTCGAGAACGTCGGGGCCTCGGCGGCGTCCTACGCGAAGAACCTGGTGAACTCACCGGTCGCAGGA
>CAZDSB010000018.1:0-7422 GCA_964507515.1 uncultured Myxococcaceae bacterium | reverse complement strand
TCGAGCCGCATCCGGTCCCACACGCCGGCGCACCGTTCCGGCGTCTCCACCTCCAGCGTCGACCCGACCTCGATCGCCATCGACGACAGCCGCGATGCCGAGTCGCGCACCACCTCGGCCAGGTCCACCTCCTCGAGCTGCAGCTGCAGCTTCCCCGCGCGGATCCGCGTGACGTCCAGCAGGTGGTCGACCAGGTTGGTCAATCGCTGCACGTGCCGCGCTGCCACTCCGATGTCCGCCGAGACCTGCTCCGCCGGCAGCGTCCCCGTCTCGGACTGGTCCGCCACCCGGCGCAGCATCCCCAGCTTGAGATTCAGCGGCGTCAGCGGCGTCCGCAGCTCGTGACTCGCCACCGAGAGGAACTCGTCCCGCAGCCGGATCGCCTCCTGCGCTTCCTCGTAGAGGCTGGCGTTGTCCGCCGCGACCGCCACTCGCCGCGCCAGCTCGAGCGCCATCTCCTCCGAGAACAGCCCCGCGTCCGCCGCCGCCCCCTGGCCGAGCGTCAGCACTCCGATGACCGCGCCCCGGCTCACCAGCGGCACCGAGACCCACTGGGCCAGGCCGAGCGGCGATTCCTGTCCGCGCGCCTGCCGCCCGGTGACGGTCCGCCCCGTCGCCAGCACCTCCGAGACACCGAGGCGCTCGAGCTGCTCCGGACCCGGAAACGCCAGCCGCTCCAGCAGCTCCTGCGCCACCGAGACCTCCCGGAGGAGGCCGTCCGCCCGCCGGAGATGCACCGCGCAGACGTCACCCGTCACCGGGACCGCCAGTGCGCACACCCGCGCCAGCACCTCGCGGACATCGAGCGACGCTCCGAGCACGCTGCTCGCCTCGGCCAGGAAGCGGGCCCGATCCTCGCTACGACGCTGGTCGTCCACGTCGGTCGCCGTCCCCAGCCACCCCACCAGCCGCCCCAGCGCGTCCCGGCTCGGGACCGCCTTCCCGACGTGCCAGCGGTACACCCCGCTCGCCGAACGGACCCGGAACACCGCCTCGAACACCGCCTGCTTCGACCGCGCCCGGTCCCGTGCAGCCTTCACGGCCGGGTGGTCGTCCGGATGGACGATGTGCTTCCAGCTGGTGAGCTGCTGCGGGGGTACGCCCACGAACTCCGTCCACGCGCGGTTGGCGTAGGTGATCTTCCCGCTGACGTCGGCGGTCCAGACGATCAGCGGGACGGCCTCGGCCAGCGACTGGTAACGGGCGTCACTCTCGCGTCGCTGTGCATCCAGCGCGTGCTCGCGGAGGAGCGCCTCCTGCCGCTGCACCGTCCGCCTGGCCTCGTGAAGCGAGACGAACACCGACACCTTCGAACGAAGGATGCCGGGGTCGAACGGCTTCACCAGGAAGTCCACCGCACCCTCCGCGTACCCGCGAAGGCTCACCGTGGGGTCATGCGAGTTGGCGGTGAGGAAGATGATCGGCGTCTGGTCTCCGGCTGGCCGCATCCGCAGCAGCCGGGCCGTCTCGAACCCGTCGAGCACCGGCATCTGCACGTCGAGGATGATGACCGCGAACTCCTCCTCCGCCGCCAGGGCGAGGGCCCGGGCGCCCGAGGTTGCCTGAACCAGGCGCAGCTTGAGCCGGTCCAGCACGGCCGAGAGCGCGAGGAGATTGTCGGCGTTGTCGTCGACGAGCAGGACGCTCGAGCGCACCGCCGTTTCGTCCGAGGCCACGTTCCGGCCGTTGTACCAGCGGGCCATGCCCCGGGGACCACCCGGTCCCGTCGAGGGACGGCGCGAGCGGAGCGCACTGTTGACCTTCGTGCACGGACCTCTTCCTTTGCCGACCGGCACGTATGGGTGCGTCCGACCCCGGCCAGCGGACAGCCGGGCGGCCCTGCCGTGGTCCTCGCTGCTAGCGGGTCCGCAGCGCCGCCGCGAGCAGCGGCACCACCGAGCGCACCTCCACGAACCCGCCGGCGAGCTGCCGCGCCCGCGGGTGCGTGTCGGTGACGATCAGCCGGTCGAAGAGCCCGCTCCGCTCGAGCCGGCCGACCGCGTCCCCGGGAAAGACGCCGTGGGTCGCCAGCGCGGTGATGCGGCTCGCTCCGGCGTCCCGGTAGGCCTCGGCAGCGGCGATGAGCGACCCTCCGGTCCGGACCATGTCGTCGTAGAGCATCACGTGCTGCCCGGCCACCCTGGCGCTCACCGCCAGCACCCGCGTCCCGCCCGAGTCGCGCCGCTTGAACACGAAGCTCGCGTCCGTCCGCAGGTCGTTGGCGAGCGCCTCGACGTACTTCGCCCGACCCGCGTCCGTGCTCGCCACCACGCATCCGCCCGGAGCGTGCGCGAGGATGGCCTCGACGAAGAGCGGCCTCGCGCTGACGTGCAGCGGCCGGACAGCGCCCTCGAAGTAGAACGGCAGCCCGGCGGTGTGCAGGTCCACCAGCAATACCCGGAGCCCGCCGTCCGGCACCGGGATGGAAGAGAGGAGCCGTGCACGGGTCTTGGCCGTGACGCTCTCGCCGTCCTTGCTGGGCCGCTCCTGGGTCGAGTACCCGAAGTAAGGGACCACCAGCGTGAGCGCGTGCACGCCGCACTCCACCAGCGCGCACGCGAGGTCGTAGAGCTCGAGCGTGTCCGCGTCGCTCCCGGTCCCACCGACGAGGAACGCGTCCGAATCGGCCACCCGGCTCGCGAGCCGCAGCCCACGCTCACCGTCGGGGAACGTCTCGCGCTCGATGTCGCCGGGCACTCCCACGCCGAGCGTGCAGAGCTTCTCTGCCAGGACGGCGTCCGCCGCGGTCGAGAAGATGAGCCTGGCGTGCTCTCCCAACGGTTGGAGCCTCAGCCCGCCCAGTCCAGGACGACCTTGCCGCTCTGTCCCGACCGCATGGCCTCGAACGCCTCGGCGTACCGCGCAGCCGGAAAGCGGTGGGTCACCACCGGCCCGACGTCCAGCCCGCTCTGCAGCATGGCCACCATCTTGTACCAGGTCTCGAACATCTCCCGCCCGTACACGCCCTTCAGCACCAGCCCCTTGAAGATGACCTGGTTCCAGTCGATCGACACCTCGTTCGGCGGGATGCCGAGGATCGCCACCCGACCTCCGTGGTTCATGACCGAGAGCATGTCGCGGAAGGCCTGGCCGTTCCCCGACATCTCCATGCCCACGTCGAAGCCCTCGGTCATCCCGAGGCCCTGCATGACGTCGCCCAGCGTCTGGCTCTTCACGTCCACCGCCCGTGTCGCCCCCATCTTTCGCGCGAGCTCGAGCCGGAAGGGGTTCACGTCCGTCACCGCCACGTGGCGTGCGCCCACGTGCTTCGAGATGGCCGCGGCCATCACGCCGATGGGACCGGCCCCGGTGATGAGCACGTCCTCACCCACCAGGTCGAACGAGAGCGCCGTGTGCACGGCATTCCCCAGCGGATCGAAGAACGACGCGATCTCGTCCGGGATGTCCTTGGGCACCCGGAAGACGTTGAAGGCCGGGAGCGAGACGTACTCGGCGAAGCACCCGGGTCGGTTCACTCCCAGGCCCACGGTGTTCCGGCAGAGGTGCCGCTTGCCGGCGCGGCAGTTGCGGCAGTGGCCACAGGTGATGTGCCCCTCGCCGCTCACCCGGTCACCCACCTGGAAGCCGGTGACCTCCGCGCCGAGCTTGGCGATCTCCCCCACGAACTCGTGGCCGATCACCATCGGGACCTTGATGGTCTTCTGCGCCCACGCGTCCCAGTTGAAGATGTGAACGTCGGTGCCGCAGATGCTCGCCTTGCGGACCTTGATCAGCACGTCGTTGGGGCCGATCTCCGGCACCGGCACGTCCTGCATCCAGATGCCGGGCTCGGCCTTGGCCTTGACCAGCGCCCTCATCGGATCACCCCCAGCGCGCGGCCGACCTTGGCGAAGGCGGCGATGGCCCGGTCCAGCTGCTCGCGGGTGTGCGCGGCGGACATCTGCGTCCGGATCCGCGCCTGGCCCTGCGGCACCACCGGGAAGCTGAAGCCGATGACGTACACGCCCTCGGCCAGCATCTGATCCGCGAAGGTCGAGGCGAGCTTCGCGTCCCCAAGCATCACCGGGATGATCGGGTGGTTCGCTCCGGCGAGCTTGAACCCCAGCTTCGTCATCTCACCGCGGAAGTGCTCGGCGTTGGCCCGCAGCTGCCGCCGCAGCTCGTCGCCGCCCTCGAGCAGGTCGAGCACGGTGAGGGTCGCCGCGCAGATCGCCGGCATCAGCGAGTTCGAGAACAGGTAGGGCCGGCTCCGCTGCCTGAGCCAGGCGACGATCTCCTTCCGCCCCGAGGTGTAGCCGCCCGAGGCCCCGCCCATCGCCTTCCCCAGCGTGCCGGTGATGATGTCCACCCGGTCCATCACCTTGCAGAACTCGGGCGTGCCCTTGCCCTTCGCTCCCACGAAGCCCACCGCGTGCGAGTCGTCCACCATCACCAGTGCGCGGTACCGCTCGGCGAGGTCGCAGATGGCAGTCAGGTTGGCGATGATCCCGTCCATCGAGAACACGCCGTCGGTCGCGATGAGCCGGTACCGGGCGTCGGACGACGCCTTGAGGTGGACCTCCAGCTCGCCCATGTCGTTGTTCGCGTAGCGGAGCCGCTTCGCCTTGCAGAGGCGGATGCCGTCGATGATCGACGCGTGGTTCAGCGCGTCGGTGATGACCGCGTCCTCCTCGCCGAGCAGCGTCTCGAACAGCCCGCCGTTCGCGTCGAAGCAGCTGGAGTAGAGGATGGTGTCCTCGGTGCCGAGGAACCGGCTGAGCCTGGCCTCCAGCGTCTTGTGCAGATCCTGGGTCCCGCAGATGAAGCGCACCGAGGCCATGCCGAAGCCGTGCTTCTCCAGCGCCGCGCGCGCCGACTCGATGACCCGCGGGTGGTCGGCCAGGCCGAGGTAGTTGTTCGCGCAGAAGTTGAGGACCTCTCGTCCGCCCTCGACGCGGATCGCCGCGTTCTGGGGAGAAACGAGGATGCGCTCGTTCTTGTAGAGGCCCTGCTCGCGCAGCTGCAGCGTGCGGGCCGCCAGGTCGGTGAGGAAGTTCGCGTCCACGGACGGCTCTCTACACGGTTGGGCCCGGCCCGGCCACCGCCGTCCAGTGGCAAGTGCTGCGCGGCGTCAGCGTTCCCTTCTGGCGATCTCCCGTCCCCGCATGCAACCTCCCGCCCCCGATGGAGGGACGCCCATGCAGACCGACACCACTCGCAGGACCCTGCTGAGGAACGCCGGGGTCGCAGCCGCTGGCTCGATGCTCTTCCAGGCCGCCGCCCGGGCCCAGGGGACGGGCGCTCCGGCGGCCGCCCCGGGCACTCCCGCAACGGAGACGGGAGCGCTGCGCTCGCAGGCCTGGTGCATGCTCCGGACTCCGCAGGGAGACAGCCTCGGGGTGCGGCGCGAGAACCGCATCCTGGACGTGGGAAAGGCGGGGAGGGGATTCAAGATATCCGTCCCGGCGAGCACCGACGATCTCCTCGAGGGGAAGGCCCTGGCCGGGCTGAAGAAGGTGCTCGGCGCGTCGGCGTCCTCGGTGAAGGCGGCCCTCGTGCCGGTGGAGGAGGCGCGCTTCGGTCCCTGCATCACCCGACCGCAGAAGATCATGATGCTCGGCTTCAACTACCGCCGGCACGCGCAGGAGACCGGTACGCCCATCCCGAAGGCGCCGGTGCTCTTCAACAAGTACAACAACGCGCTCGGGGCGCACGAGGGCGTGATCCAGCTGCCCACCAAGGTCGCGCGGAAGTTCGACTACGAGGTCGAGCTGCAGGTCATCATGGGCAAGACGGCGCGCGACGTGTCGGAGGCCGACGCGCTCCAGCACGTGTTCGGCTACGCCACCGGGAACGACTTCTCGGCCCGGGACCTCCAGTACAGGGACGGGAAGGGAGCCTCTCAGTTCATGATCGGCAAGACGTGCGACGGTTTCCTGCCCATCGGACCCTGGCTCATGGGCGCGGACCTGGTGGGTGACCCCCAGAAGCTCAAGGTGGAGACGCGGGTCAACGGCCAGACCCGCCAGTCGTCGAACACCGACGACATGATCTTCACCTGCGCGCAGATCATCGCCTACGCCTCCTCGCTGTTCACCCTGTACCCGGGGGACGTCATCTCCACCGGGACGCCGGAGGGAGTCATCCTCGGCAAGCCCGAGGCCCAGCAAGTCTGGCTCAAGGCTGGCGACCGGATCGAGTGCAGCGTCGAGAAGTGCGGCGAGCTGCGCTTCACTCTGGCGTGACGCTCGCGCGGGGAGCACGATTGACCATGCGCCGGACGGGAACGTGCCCGTGCCGGACGGGAGGGCGGTCATGGAGGAGCGTATCGTCGAGCTCGAGCTGAAGTTCACCGAGCAACAGCGGCTGCTCCACGAGCTCAGCGAGGTCATCTGGGCCCAGGGCCGGAGCATCGAGCGGCTCGAGCACGAGCTGGCCGCGATGGGGCAGAAGCTCGCCGCCATGGAACCCGGCCTGGTGGACGCGACGGTCGTCGAGCGACCGCCGCACTTCTAGCGCGTCACCCGAAGCTGGTGTTCACCTGGATCTTGCCCTGCAGGGTCTGGTGCACCGGACAGCGCTCTGCGATCTCCAGCAGCTTCGCCCGCTGCTCCTCGGTGAGCGCCCCCTCGAGAGTGATGATCCGATCCACCACGTCCATCCTCGTCGCCTTGGTGGGGCAGTCGACGCAGTCCTGGGCGTGCACCTTCCGGTGACGGAGGCTGACGCGGGCCCGCTCCAGCGGCCACTTCCGCCTGTCGGCGTAGATCCGGAGCGTCATCGCCGTGCAGGCGCCGAGGCCGGCCAGCAGCATCTCGTACGGGGTGGGCCCGTCGTCGGCTCCACCGACGGCGACCGGCTCGTCCACCACGAGGTGATGCCCGCCGACCTCGACGTCCGTCCGGAACCCCTTCGCCGGTCCCGACACCACCACGCTCCGCGGCTCCTGGTTCGGCAGCTCACCCATGGCGCTGACCTCCGGCATTCGAGGGTAGCACCCCGTGGCTGCTAGGGTCGGCGCCGTGGCCTCGTTCCAGCCTCGTGATCCCGCCTTCGAGTCGCGTGTGCGTGCGAGCTTCGCCCGTCAGTCGATGATGACGACGCTGGGGGCTTTTCTGGAGCGCGTGGTGCCCGGCGAGGTGGACATTGCCCTTCCGTTTCGTGCCGAACTCACGCAGCAACACGGGTTCCTGCACGCCGGCGTCACGACGAGCATCGCGGACAGCGCCTGCGGCTACGCGGCGTTGACCTTGATGCCGCCGGAGGCAGCGGTCCTCACGGTGGAGTTCAAGGTGAACCTCCTGGCTCCCGCTGCAGGTCAGCTCTTCATCGCGCACGGTCGCGTGCTGAAGGCGGGCCGGACCCTAACCACCTGCTCGGGAGAGGTCTTCGCGATCGATGGAGGCGCGCCGAAGCATGTCCTGGCCATGCTGGGCACGATCATGACGGTCGAGAACAGGTCCGGACTGTCCGACTAGGTCG
>CAZDSB010000017.1:0-3490 GCA_964507515.1 uncultured Myxococcaceae bacterium | reverse complement strand
AGCAGGTACGGCTTCGGGTCAGGCACCGGCAGCGGCATGTCGCTGCGGAAGTGGGCGGCCGGGCGAAGGGTCTTCCGGGTGAGGACCTCGATGCCACCCGGGCCACGGCGCCAGACGAGGACGGCGACGGCGTCGGGGATGGGGCGGTCGACCACGTCGACCCGGTAGTCGCGGGAGGTCGAGCCGTCCCGGTGCCGGTTCCTGCACACCAGTCGCTTCACGTGGAGGAAGCCCTCGTCGCAGCGCGAGCGCGCAGTGACGTCCTCCACCACCTCGATGCCGGTCACTGCATGTTCCGACGGGCGGTCCATGACGTGGAAGGATGCCACGCCATGTCCTCCACGGCTGTGGCGCTGATGATGTCTGCCGTTCTGTCCTCGGCGGTGGACAGACCGGATGCCGGGATGGCGCGGGATGCGCTCGCCGCGGCGGCGCCGCTCCTGGGGAAGTGGACCGCCGAGCCGGATCCGAAACAGCCGGGGGTCACCGGGTGGACGACCTTCGAGCGTGGGCTCGGCGACCGCGTCATCGTCCGGAGGAACCACGCGTCGTACCCGGCGCGGGACGGAAAGCCCGCGTCGGAGCACGACGACCTCACGGTGGTCTTCGTCGAGGAGGGGAAGCTCCGGGCGGACTACTGGGACAGCGAGGGGCACGTCATCCGCTACGAGGTGGAGGCCCCGGCGGCGAACAGGCTGGTCTTCGTGAGCGAGTCGCGCGGCGGAGGACCGCGGTTCCGGCTGACCTATGTGTGGCCGGCGGCGGGGAGGCTCGAGCTGACGTTCGAGATTGCTCCACCCGGGGCTGCGGAGTTCCGGCCGTTCATCTCGGCGCGGCTTCGGAGAGGGTGAGCGCGGCCGGGCTCCTGGGGAAGACCGGTGCGGTGAGGCGCGCGATCGGTGCGTCGCGACCGCCTGCGCGGCTCCCGACGCTCGGCGGTCGCCTTCGCCGGGACGGGCGCGAGGAGGGGCTCCCGGACGCGTCGGGCAAGGTCGCTGGACGGTGGCAACAAGGCCCTGAGCAGCCGGCTCCCTCCCGGCGTCACCGCCGAACCGGGCACGCCGCTGCGGTCCATCCCCCCGAGCAGGCGGAGAGCGCCCCCCGGAGCGCCCTGGAACGCACGATGCGCGACGGTGGCCCGGAGCGGTGAGTCGAGCGCCGCCGGGACCCGCTTCGCCGTCCGCTTGCCCCGCTGAGAGTAGGCTGGGCCGTGATGCACCTCGTGGCGAGCATCCGGCCGGCGTCCGACCTCGAGGCGGCGGTCGCGGCGCTCGTGGCCTCGGCGGCGATGACGAAGGCCGAGGCGCGGATGCGGCTCGCCCCCGAACCGCCGGCGCTGCTCGCGCGCCTGCCGCCGGAGGATGCCGCCCGCGTCGTCACCGAGCTCGGGCGAGCGGGGATGCCGGCGCTGGCCATCGACGAGGACGTGCCCTCGGACTCCGAACGGTTCCAGGTTCGCAGCTTCGCCCTCGAGGTCGGGGCCGGGCAGTTCACCTCCCGGGCCGGAGAGACGCTCGCCGTGCCCTGGGACGACGTCCGTCTGGTGCTGCGCGGCGTGCGAGCGTCCCGCACCACCACCGAGCACACCGAGACACGCCAGAAGCTCGCCCCGGGCCGGGCGGTGCTGACCGGCGGCCTGGTGTTCACCAAGAGGACCACGTCGACCGTCCGGAACGTCCAGGAGGACTCCGAACAGTTCCTTCTCCTGCATTCCGATGCCGGACTGCGGCTCTTCCTCGGAGAGCAGGCGCTGGAGTTCTCCGGCCTCGGACCCCTGCTCCAGCCCGCGCGAACGGCGAACCTCGGCGTCCTGGCGCAGGAGCTGCGGCGTCGGACGCCGCGGGCCTTCCATGACGACCGGCTGCTCCGGCTCGGCCGACGCACGCTGCCCTTCGTCCTCGGAGGCAGTGGAGAGCGGAGAAGCGACACGCGCGGCTCGGTCGACGTCCTCGCCGAGGTGCTGGACCAGGCGGTGCGGACCGGCCTTCTACCGTGAGCGCCTCTCAGCCGCTGGCGCTGGCGGTCATCCGGACCACCTCGGAGAAGGCGGTCTGGCTGCCAGCGAGCTTCCGGACCGCGGCCTCGCGCAGGGTCCGCATCCCGGCCTTCCGGGCCAGCGCGACCAGCTCGGGGGTGTTCGCCCCGCGGGCGATCGCCTCTCGGATCTCGTTGGTGACCGACATGATCTCGAACACGCCAGTCCGGCCGAAGTAGCCGGTGCCCCGGCAGTGGACGCAGCCGGCGCCCTGGACGATCTGTACCCCGCCGGGGAGGAGCGGCAGCGGCGCGCCGAGCGCCAGTAGCTCATCCTGGGTGAGGCTGTGCTCCTGGGCGCAGCGGCTGCAGACCCGGCGGAGGAGCCGCTGGGCCATGACTCCCAGCAGACAGCTGGAGAGCAGGAAGGGCGGCACGCCGAGGTCCTTCATCCGGCTCACTGCACCCACCGCGTCGTTGGTGTGCAGGGTGGAGAGCACCAGGTGGCCGGTGAGCGCCGCCTGGATGGCGTTCTCGGCGGTCTCCCCGTCGCGGATCTCCCCCACCATGATGACGTCCGGGTCCTGACGGAGGATGTGACGGAGGGCGTTGGCGAAGTCGAGGTCGATCTTCGGCTGCACCTGGACCTGGTTGAACCCGTCCCACACCATCTCGATCGGATCCTCGATGGTGGTGACGTTCACGTCAGGGCCGGCGAGCGCCTTGAGCGCCGAGTAGAGGGTCGTCGTCTTCCCGCTGCCGGTGGGCCCGGTGACGAGAATGAGGCCGTGCGGCTCGTCGATCCACGACTCGAAGTGCCCCTTCTCATCCTCGTCGAACCCCAGCTGGGCGATGTCCTGCACCAGCGTCTCCGGGTCGAAGATGCGGATGACCACCTTCTCGCCGAACGCCGTCGGGAGGGTGGAGACGCGGAGCTCGATCTCCCGGCCGTCCCGCTCGGTCTTGATCCGACCGTCCTGGGGACGCCGCCTCTCGGAGATGTCGATGCGCGAGAGCATCTTCACCCGGCTCACGATGGGTGGGTGCACCCCGATGGGCAGCGTGTAGACCGGGTGCAGCACGCCGTCGATGCGCAGGCGGACGACGGTGCTGTCTCGCTTCGGCTCGATGTGGATGTCCGAGGCGCGGTTGTCGTAGGCGTAGCGGAGCAGGTAGTCCACCGCGTTGACGATGGGCTTGTCCGAGGCGTCGAGCTCCTTGTTGCTCGACAGCGAGACCAGCTGCTCGAAGTTCTGGATCTGACCGCTCGCGGACTGGTCGAACTCCGTCGCCGCCTGGGCCAGCGTCCTCTTGAAGCCGTAGATGTCGGCGATCGCCTTGAGGATGTCCGCCTTCGCGGAGAGCACCGGCTCGATGGGCATCCCCGCGAGGCGGTGGAGGCTCTCCAGCAATTCGCGGTCGAACGGGTTGGCGACCGCCACGACCAGCGCGCCCGCGTCGGTCTTCGCCAGCGGCAGCAGCACGTGCTTCTGCGCGTAGGGCTTGGACACGGTCC
>CAZDSB010000016.1:0-2966 GCA_964507515.1 uncultured Myxococcaceae bacterium | reverse complement strand
GAGGACGCTCGCGCCCCAAGCCGCCAGCGAACGGTCCAGCGTCTGGAAATAGGTGACCGCCGCCTCGAGGCACAGGTACTCGGAGATCTCCCGGCCCGCGACCTCGACGGCCAGCCGCTTGAACGCCAGCGCGTGTCGGGTCTCGTCGGCGAGGTGCTGGAGGACCTCGAGGGAGGGATGGCGGTCCGCCACGGTGCGACCGATCTTCCGCGCCCCGGTGAACTCCAGGAGCGAGACCGTGTTCAGCCACCGGGCCTCGCGTTCTGGGTTCTCGGAGATCCGGGTGAGGACCTGCTTCAGCCGTACGTGCATCCGCAGCCCATACCGCAGATCACCAGACGCGGACCCTCTCATTTGGCCCGAGGTACAGCGCCTCGCCGGGTTTCACGTCGAAGGCCGGGTACCAGCCGTCGAGATTCCGCACCGTCTGGGCACGATACGGATCGGGCGCATGCCCGTCGCTCACCACGAGCTGTCGCAGGTAAGGGTCGCGGAACTTGGTCCGCCACGACTGCGCGTAGGCGAGGAAGAACTGCTGCTCGCCGCTGAATCCGTGGACCACCAGGGCCGGCGCTCCGCCGAGGGTGCCGACCCAGGCGTCATGAGCCGCGGCGAGGCCGGCGAGGTCGGCGATGTTCTCGCTCAGCGTCTGCTTCCCGTCCACGTGCAGGTCCGGGAAAGGGCGGTACCCGTCGAACTGCTTCGCGAGCTGCGCACCGGAGGCCTGGAAGTGCGCCAGGTCCTCCTTCGTCCACCAGTTCCGGAACTTCCCGGTCGAGTCGAAGAGCGAGCCCTGGTCGTCGAAGCTGTGGCTGATCTCGTGCCCGACGGTGCCGCCGATGGACGCGTAGTTGACCGCCGCCGGAGCGTCGAGCTCGAAGTAGGGCGGCTGGAGGATGCCGGCCGGCATGCTCAGCGCGTTGCGCGCCGGCAGGTTCACCGCGTTCACGATGTGCGGGGGCATGCACCACGCCGTCCGGTCCACGGGCTTGCCGAGCTTCGCGAGCTCCTGATCACGGTGGAAGCGACTGGCCCGGTCCGCGTTGCCGACGAGGTCGTCACGCCGGACCTCGAGGCCCGACCAGTCCTTCCAGTGGTCGGGATAGCCGACACCGATGTAGAGCGACTGCACCTTCGCCTTGGCCTCGGCCTTGGTGGACGGCGCCATCCAGTCGAGCGCGTCGATCCGCCGGACGAACGCCGCGGCGATGGACTTCACCATCTCGGATGCCTTCGCCTTCGCCTCGGGCGTGAAGTGGCGCTCGACGAACAGCCGGCCCACTGCCTCGCCCATGAGATCCTCCATCCAGTTCTGCGCTCGCTTCCAGCGCGCGGCCTGCTCCTTGGTCCCCGCGAGCACGCGGCCGTAGAAGGCGAACGCTTCGTCCCGGAACGCCTTGCCGAGGAACGCCGAGCGGCGATCGACGGCGTGGTACGCCGCCCAGTCCTTCCACGCCTCGAGCGGCTCGTGGGCGACGAGGGCCGACAGACCTGGCGTCGCCTTCGGGTGCCAGGCGACGACCACCGGCTGGCCCGAGAGTCCGGCGGCCTGGAAGAAGCGCGTCCAGTCGAGACCCGGGGCCCGCTTCGCCCACTCGGTCCTGGGCCATGCCTTCACGTTCTTCACTTCCAGGGAGTCCAGGCGCGTGGCGTGGACCCGGGCCATCTTCGTCTCGAGATCCACGACCCGGGCAGCACGCTTCGCTGCGTCCTTGATGCCGGCGAGCGTGAAGATGGCCTCGACGTGAGCGCGGTACTTCTCGCGCGTGTCGACCATCGCCGGCGTCGTGGAGACGAAGTACTCGCGGTCCGGCATGCCGAGCCCGCCCTGGAGCAGGTACGGCACGCTCCGGGTCGGGACGTTCAGGTCCGGCGCCACCCACAGGCCGAACAACCGTGAGGTCTGGAAGCTGGTGCAGTCCATCGCGTCAACGTCGGCACGGAGCTCCTCGCCGAGCCAGGTGGCGAGGTCAGCCTTGGTCTTCAGCGCCGCGATGCGCGAGAGCGCGGGCGTCAGGGGAGCGATGCCCTTCGACTCGGCCGCGTCCTCGTCCATCGCGGAGGCGTAGAAGTCGCCCACCTTGCGCTCCAGTGACCCGGGGGCCGCGTTCGAGCGGGCGGCGGCCTCGAGGATCTCCCGGATCTGGAGCTTGAGCCGCTCGTCGAGCTCGCCCGCGGCGCCCCACGCGCTCCGGTCGGGCGGGATCTCCGTCGTGGCGAGCCACTTCCCGTTTGCGAAACGGAAGAAGTCGTCGCCGGGGCGGACGGAGCGGTCGATGAAGGCGGGGTCGAGGCCGCTCGGAGCCGTGGCGGCCGTCGCCCGGGCGGCTCCCGAGTCCGGGGCGGCCTGCGCGGAGGCAAGCCCTGCGAGGACGGCGACGAGCGGAAGGTGGCGCGACGGGAAGTGCATCGGGACGGGCTAGCCGGTCCGGAGAAGGACGCGCAAGGAAATCAGTGAGCCGTTTCGATTCGGACGTGAACGGAAGGTCTCACCTGACGACCGAGATTGGCTCGATCCGCGCTGCTCAGGGCGTCGACCCGCGCCCCGCGGACGTTCGGCCCTCGGCGTACCGCTTGAGACACGCCAGTGTCCGGACGTTCTCCTTCCGGAATCCCCAGAGGAGCGCAGGCCTCAGGAGCGCGAGCAGACCACGCAGGTCGATGCCGAGATCGAGCTCCCGGAGCACGGCGGTGCCGCCCTGGTCGGGCTCGAAGGTGTAGCGGATGCGTGCCTCGACATCGGTCTTGATCGGGCTGCGGATCATCACAGTGTGCTGGAACCCGATGTGCCTCGGCCGTCCGAACTCGATGACCTTGCCCGGCTTCTGGATCGGACCTGCGTCGAGATAGGTCGTGCCCAGGCGGACGGGGTAGGGGGTCACGTCGACCGTTCCGCCGAATGCGGACGAGTCGGGAAGCCAGCGTCCGTAGTTCGGCATGTCGGCGACCAGATCGAACACGACCTC
>CAZDSB010000015.1:0-9749 GCA_964507515.1 uncultured Myxococcaceae bacterium | reverse complement strand
AGGTGGCGGTGAAGCTCATCTACCGCGGCAAGGGCTTCGGGGTGTTCAGCTACCTCGAGGGCTACAAGTTCACCGTCAGCTCCAGCTACACCTTCAGCGCCGAGCCGGGGAAGGTCACCACGGTCAAGGTCGTGGGCTACGAGAAGGGCGGCCTCACCACGGACCTGAAGGACAGGCCCGCCGTCCGCTACGACGTCGAGGTCAACAAGGAGACTGCCCCGAAACCCCAGGCGCAGGCGGAGACGAAGGAGACGAAGTAGTGAGGTGCACCGCTGCGGCGCTGCTCGCGCTGGTCGCGGTGGAGACGCCTGCCCTCGCCGCCGGGGAGGTGCACGTCTCCGCCTCCACGGCCACCAAGCTGGATCAGGTCCAGGCGCAGCTCCGCAACGCCACCGAGAACCTCGGCGTGGTCGAGACGCAGTATGCGACCCGGGCCGACCCCTCGAACGAGCTGGTGCTCGAGCGGCGCTTCTCCGATGGCGAGATCCAGTACCTCCTCCAGGACTGGGCCACCGCCTCGGTGCTCTTCTACGACCTGCTGGCGGACAAGGCGTTCGACGGAAACCCCAAGCGCCCCGAGGCGCTCTGGTACCTGTCCGACGCGCTCTACCAGCAGCAGAGCTACGGGAGCGCCCGGCTCTACCTGCGTGAGCTGCTGCAGCAGGACACCCCGCGCTACCGCGAGGCGCTGAGCCGGTACCTGGACGTCACCTCCCGCCTGAACGACTGGGGGAACCTCGAGCCCTATCTCGCCCGGGCCCGCGGCCCCGACGGCCAGCTCCCCCCGGACATCCAGTACGTCTACGCCAAGTGGCTCACCCGGAAGAGCGACCTCTCTGCCGAGGAGCGGAGGACGCGCGCCGCCGAGGCCTTCCAGCCCCTCACCGCGCAGGGCAACCGTTTCCGCCTCCCGAGCCTCTACTTCCTCGCCGTGCTCCGGGTGCAGGCGCAGGACTACGCCGGCGCCATGGAGCGCTTCTCCGAGGTGATCGCCACCAAGCCGGCGGACGAGCGAGAGCAGCGCATCGTCGAGCTGGGCCACCTCGGCCTCGCGCGCCTGCTGGTCGAGACCGGAAACGTGCCCGAGGCCATCGACCAGTACCAGGCCGTCAGCCAGGAGTCGCCGAACTTCCCCGAGGCCCTCTACGAGATGGCGTGGGCCAAGGTCCGCGCCGAGGACTGGGTCGGCGCGCGGAACGCGACCGACATCCTCCTGCTCGTGGCGCCCGAGTCGCCGCTGGCCCCGGAGGCGCAGATCCTCCAGGGGAACTTGCTGCTCAAGCTCAAGCACTACAAGGAAGCCACCGAGACCTACAACGGCGTCATCGCCACCTACGCGCCGGTCCGCGACGAGATCGACCGGATGCTCGCCGTGCAGAAGGACCCGGTCGCCTACTTCGACAACCTGCTCGCCCGGAACGAGAAGACGCTCGACGTCAACACGCTCCTGCCCCCGCTGGCGCTGAAGTGGGCCAGCGCGCAGGAGGACGTGGCGCAGGCGTACCGCGTCGTCGGAGCGCTCGAGGGCGGGAAGAAGGGCGTCACCGAGGGCCGAGCCATCGCCGACCGGATCCTCAAGGCGCTCGACGAGCGTGGCGCCGAGGCCTTCCCCTCGCTGCAGGAGGGAACCACCCGCGCCGAAGCGGTGGCCAACGGGCTCGCCTCCGCCGAGGCCACCCTCGACGCCGCCGAGGTCGAGGCGCTCGACCCGCTGCTCACCCACGACGAGCGGCTGGAGCTGGGGCGCATCCAGGCGAACCTCGCCTCCGGCCGGTCGCGGCTGGGCGCCCTGCCCTCCACTCCCGCGGAGGTCAGCGCGCGCAAGAACCGGATGCAGGGCCGGATGGACGCCACGGACCGCGAGGCGTTCCGGCTCGGCACCGAGCTGGAGAGCATGCGGGCGATGCTGGTCGCCACGCAGAAGTGGGTGGCCGACACCCGGGCCCAGCGCCGCGACGGTCCGGAGGACGAGAAGCAGTTCACCGAGCGCCTCCTGTCGGAGCAGCGCTCGCTCAAGGCCCTGGAGCAAGAGGTGTCGCGGATGCGGGGCGAGCTCGTCGCCCAGCGCGGCCTGGTGGACACCACCATCGGCGGCGAGGACGCCATCCGCCAGGAGATGGCCCAGGCCTCCTCCCAGATGCGGGGCATCCTCTCCGGCGTGGAGCCGCGGGCCAGCGGGGAGGGGGCGGCGTTCGTCTCCCGCACCCGGGACCTCCGCACGCAGCTGGCCGCGCTCCAGCAGCGCACCGCCGCCGCGCAGTCCGCGCTCGGCGAGCGTGTTCGCCAGAAGGGCGCGGAGATCCGCGCGAAGGTGGTGGCCGAGGCGAAGCTGATCGACGGCTACGGCAAGGACGTCGGGCACGTCTCGGGCGACGCCCAGCAGCTGGTGGGCCGCATGGCCTACGACAGCTTCCGCCGCGTGCGGCGCCAGTTCTACGACCTGGTCCTCAAGGCCGACGTGGGCGTGGTGGACACCGCCTTCACCCGGAAGCAGGGCAACACCAGCGAGATCCAGAAGGTCGCCTCCCAGAAGGAGGAGGAGCTGCGGGCGCTGGACGAGGACTTCCAGCCGGTCCTGAAGGACGTCGACTGATGGTGGGGGTCCTGCTCATCGCCCTGGCCGTCGCGGCCAGCCCGGCCACGTCGACCAAGAAGGGCAAGAAGCCTGCGGCGACGAAGAAGACGCCCGCGCCGGCCGACGCCGCTCCCGAGCCGGTGCCGGCCACGCCCACCGCCACCGCCACGCCCGAGAAGCGGGACGTCCAGCCCGGCCAGAAGCCGAAGCTGGGGATGGACGGGATGGGGCGCACCCCGGAGGAGCAGAAGCAGCTCGACGACCTCCAGCAGATGCTCCAGAGCTACGAGGACGAGTCCCGCGACTTCAAGCGCGACGTCCAGCTCCTGGTGGAGAAGAAGTACGAGGAGAAGCGCAGCGACCTTGCCGCCAGCTACGAGAAGGCCATCCGCGACCTCGAGGTGAACGAGCGGAAGGACCGGCTCGACGCCATCGCCCAGTTCGAGGAGTTCCTCCAGCGCTACCCGGACGAGCCCCGCTACACGCCGGACGTGATGTTCCGGCTGGCCGAGCTCTACTACGAGCGCAGCGCCGACGATCAGGCCGTCGCCATGCGCGCCTACGAGGACCAGCTCAAGCGCCTGGACCCCTCGAGCACGGCCGCGCCGCCGCCCGAGCCAGCGGTGGACTTCCGCCCCTCCATCGCCCTCTACCGGCAGCTGCTGGAGAGGTTCCCGAAGTTCAAGTTCAACGACGCGACCACCTACCTCCTCGGGTACTGCCTGGAGAAGCAGAACGACTTCGAGGGCGCCCAGCAGGCGTACCACGACGTCATCGACGACTACCCGAAGAGCAAGTTCGTCACCGAGGCCTGGGTCCGCATCGGCGAGTACTACTTCGACGACTACGACGACCCGGATGCGCTTCCCCAGGCGGCGGTGGCCTACGAGCACGCCATCAAGGACACCCAGAGCCCGCTCTACGACAAGTCGCTCTACAAGCTGGGGTGGACGTACTACCGGCAGGACCGCTTCGAGCCTGCCGTGCAGCGCTTCCTCGAGCTGGTGGACTACTACGACAAGACCGGCCCCAAGAAGGACGGCAAGTCCACCGGCGACCTCCGCGGCGAGGCGCTCCAGTACACCGCGATCAGCTTCGCCGACGAGAAGTGGGGATCGGTCGACAAGGCCAAGGCGACCTTCGCGAGGATGGGCGGCCGCCCCTACGAGGCCGAGGTCTACCGGCGCATGGGCGACGTGTACTTCGACCAGACGCGCCACACCGACGCCATCGCCGCCTACCGGATGGCGCTGCAGCGCGACCCGCTGGCCGTCGACGCGCCCAAGCTCCAGCAGAAGATCGTCCAGGCCTACGAGCGTGACCGGAAGCTGAACGAGGCCTTCGCCGAGTCGGAAGCGCTCGCCAACGCGTATGCGCCGGGAACGCCCTGGTACGAGAAGCACAAGAACGACCCCGAGGTGATCGCGGCCACCCAGGAGCTCGCCGAGCGGAACCTCTACGGCAGCGCCGTGTACCACCACCAGCAGGCGCTGGCCCTCAAGCAGCAGGGAAAGCTCGAGGCGGCGAAGACCATGTTCGAGGCCGCGGCCACCGGCTACGAGGGCTACCTCACGCGCTTCCCGCGCAGCAAGTCCGCGTACGAGGTGCAGTTCTTCGCCGCGGAGTGCCAGTACAACTCGCTGCAGTTCGCGAAGGCGGCGAAGAACTACGACGCCATCCGGGACACCGGCGCGGACGACAAGTACAGGAAGGACGCCGCCTACGGCGCGGTGCTCGCCTGGAGCAAGCTGGTCGAGCAGCTGCAAGACCAGAAGAAGCTCCCGAAGTACGCGGTGCTCCGGAGCAAGGACCGGCCGGAGGGCGACAAGCCGCAGCCCATCGCGCTCGCGCCCGAGGAGCGCTCGCTGATCGCCGCCACCGATGCGTTCATCCAGCTCTCGCCGAACGACGAGCGCGCGCCGGGCGTCTCTTACAAGGCGGCCGAGCTGCTCTACGCCCACAACCAGTTCCCCGACGCCCGGAACCGGTTCGAGACCATCATCCGCACCTACCCCAAGAGCGAGGTCAGCAAGTACGCCACCAACCTCACGGTGGAGAGCTTCCTCATCGACAAGGACTGGCGCAGCGTCGAGGAGGTCTCGGCCCGGCTGGCCCAGAACACCGACGTCATCGACCCGAAGAGCGAGCTGTACAAGGACCTGGTCAAGTTCAAGCTCGCCGGCCGGTTCAAGCTCGCCGACGAGCTGATGGCCCAGGGCGCCTGGGACGAGGCGGCGAAGAAGTACATCCAGCTGGTCGACGAGGAGCCGAAGCACGAGTTCGCCGACAAGGCGCTGAACAACGCCGCGGTCTGCTACGAGAAGGACCACCGGTTCGAGAGCGCGCTCAAGCTCTACGAGCGCATCTTTCGCGACTATCCGAAGAGCAAGCTGGCCGACGCCGCGCTGTTCCGGGTGGCGGTGAACCAGGAGAACTCGTACGACTTCGACCACGCGGTCGGAAGCTACGAGCGGCTGGTGAAGGACTACCCGGCCAGCAAGGATCGCGAGGCCGCGCTCTACAACGCCGCCCGGCTCCTCGAGGGGCAGCAGAAGTACCCGCAGGCCGCGGCCGCCTACGCGCGTTACGCCGACCTCTTCCCAAAGTCGGAGGACGCGGCGAAGAACCAGTACCGCGCGGCACTGGTCTACGAGAAGCAGGGTGACACGAAGAACGAGGTCAAGGCGCTCAACGAGTTCGTGCGTCGCTTCGGCAGCAAGCCGAGCCAGGCCGAGCTGGCGGTGGAGGCCCAGAAGAAGCTGGGGGACGCCTACGCGAAGTCCGGCAGCCCCAAGGACGCCCGCAAGGCCTGGGAAAACGCCGCCCGCGAGTTCGACCGCCGCGGGCTCAAGCCGGACACCGCGCTCCAGGGGGCGGATGCCGCGGCCGAGGCGCGCTTCCAGGTGTCGGAGCAGGACCTCAAGGACTTCGACAAGCTGAAGATCGGCGGCAAGGGCAAGGCCCTGGAGAACAGCTTCACCGTGAAGCGAAACGGAGTGAAGAAGGTGCAGGCCTCGTACGCCGAGGTCTTCAAGTACAAGCGCATCGAGTGGACCCTGGCCGCGCTCTACCGGCAGGGCTACGTGCTGGAGCGCTTTGGCGCCACCATCAACGAGACGCCCGTGCCCCCCGATGTGAAGCGGCTCGGCGACGAGGCGGTGGCCGCCTACCAGGACCTCCTCCAGCAGCAGACCGCCGCGCTCGAGGACAAGGCCGTGGAGAGCTACGCCGCGACGCTCGAGCAGGCGCGCAAGAACCGCATCAGCAACGAGTGGACCAAGAAGACGCTGGAGGCCCTCAATCGCTACCGGCCGAAGGACTACCCCGTCCTGAAAGATCCAAAGCCGGCCATCGCCGTTGACGTGACATGGCCCGATGGTCTGGTCAGCACCGCGGTGGCGAAGGACAAGGGGCAGACCGTCCCGGCAAAGGACGTGCAGCCGGCGGCGCCCAGGCCGGGAGCCTCCGCGCCGGCCGCGCCAGCGCCGGCCGCGCCAGCGCCGGCCGGACCCGCCGCGAAGGGAGGTGGCGCGTGAGGCGCCTGCTGCTCCCGCTCGCCGCCGCCGGAACGCTCGCCGCCTGCGGCCACGCCCAGGTCGCGCCGCCACCCCGGCCGCTGACCACCTCCACCGCCGCGACGCCGGAGCTGAAGGAGGGCGCCGCGCGCGGACAGCCGGGCCCGATGGACGCCGACACGCAGGCCGCCCTCGACCGCGGCACCGCCCGGGGCCAGCGCGGAGATCTCGACGGGGCCCGGCGGACCTTCCAGGACATCGTCGACCGGAACCCCAACGCCGGCCCGGCGTGGGTGAACCTCGGGGTCATCGCCGAGCGGAAGGGCGACCTGAAGGAGGCGGAGACGAGCTACCGCCGGGCCGCCCAGTGCACGCCGGATCCGCCCGAGTCGTGGGACTTCCTCGCCCGGCTCCTGGTGCGGACGAAGCGCGCGGGCGAGGCGGAGCAGCTCCTCCGCGGCGCGGCCCAGCAGCAGCCCCAGGACCTTGGCCCGCGGAACGCGCTCACCTGGGTGCTGCTGGAGACCAATCGCCTGCCCGAGGCCGAGGCCGAGTCCAAGAAGGTCCTGAAGGCCGACGAGCAGAACGTTCGAGCGATGCAGCTCCTCGCTCAGGGCTACTACCGCCAGGGCAAGTACGAGCTCTGCCGCCTCGTGCTGGAGAACGCGCGCGCCGTGGACCCCAAGGACCCGGTGACCCACAACGCGCTGGGGACGGTGCTCCTCAAGCTGAAGCAGCGGAACGCCGCCCTGGACTCGTTCAAGACCGCCGCCTCCCTCCGGCCGGACTTCGCCGAGGCCCACAGCAACTTCGGCGCGATGCTGGTCGAGAGCGGCGACTACGAGGGCGCGGTGAAGGAGCTGGAGCAGGCGGTCGGCGCCGCGCCCGAGCTCCTGCCGGCGCGCATGAACCTGGGCAACGCGTACCGCGGCAAGCTCGAGCTCGCGAAGGCGAAGGAGCAGTACGAGAAGGTTGTCGCCCTCGATCCCACCCTGGCGGACACCTACTACAACCTCGCCATCCTCCACCTGGACTCGGACGTTCCGGGGATGGACGCCATCGACCGCTACAACAAGGCCATCGCCTACTTCACCACCTACAAGGAGAAGGGCGGCGGCGACGAGCGGGTCGAGCAGTACCTCAAGGACGCGGCCAAGGGCATCGACCGCGAGCAGCGGCGGCGCGAGCGCGAGAAGAAGGACCAGCTGCGCAAGGCCGAGAAGGAGGCCGCGGACGCGAAGAAGCAAGCGGAGGCGGCAGCGAAGGCCGAGGCAGCCGCCCAGGCCCCCGCGGCAGCGCCAGCCGGTGGCGAGGCGGCGAAGGCCGCTCAGGCGCCTGCCTCCGACACGAGCAGCAACCCACCGGCACAAACGAGCAAGAAGAAGAGCTCTCGGTCTAAGCTAAAGACTCCGTGACACGCCCTGCCCTCACTGCGCTCGTGGCCTGCGCGGCGCTCACCGCGGCCGGGGCCGTGCGGGCACAGCCGGACACCTCCGCGGCCCAGAAGGAGGCCGAGCGCGCGGCTCAGGTCGCGAACCAGGCACGGAAGGACCTCCAGGCCGCGGCGAAGCCCCCTGCCCGTGGCGGCGGCAAGAAGGTCATCAAGCTCGACACCCTCACCGTCGAGGGTCGAATCCAGAAACCGGAAGCGTTCTACGTGCTTCCCCGCTCCAACCTGAACTTCGACGAGCTCCAGAAGTCCGAGAGCTTCGTGTCGAAGATCGAGAAGAGCGTGCAGAAGGATCCGTTCTAGCCCGTGAGAGCACGCGCCCTGCCCCTGTCGAAGCCCGCCTCGAGCGGCTCCAAGATCCTCCGCGTCGGGGTGATCCGCGACGGGAAGATCATCGAGGAGCGGCACATCCGTCAGCCGTCCGGCGTCACCATCGGACAGGACGGGACGAACACCTTCGTCATCCCCGCCAGCGAGCTGCCCGCGAGCTTCCCGGTCTTCGAGAATCGCAACGGGCAGTATTCCCTGCTCTTCACCGACCGGATGAACGGCCGGGTCGCCGGAAAGAGCGGTGACTTCGACTTCGCCGGCCTCAGGTCCAAGGGGATGGTGCAGAAGCGAGGGAGCGTCTGGGCGCTGCCGCTCGACGAGTCCTCGAAGGGCAAGGTCTCGATCGGCGAGGTGACCCTGCTCTTCCAGTTCGTCGCACCGCCACCCGAGCCCGCCCGCATCGAGCTGCCCGCGGAGGTCCGGGGCACGGTGTGGCGGAGCATCGACCACCTGTTCTTCGGCATCCTCGCCGCGTCGCTGTTCGTCCACTTCGCCGGGGCAGCCTGCATCATGCTCAGCCCCAAGCCGCCGGATCCGGACCTGTCCCTGGACGAGCTGCCGGACAGATTCGCCCGCGTGCTCGTGCCGCCGAAGCCGCCCGAGCCCGAGAAGGCGCCGGAGCAGACGGCTCAGGCCGAGGAGAAGAAGGAGGTCAAGAAGGAGAAGAAGAAGGAGGACCTCCCGACCGATGCGACCCAGCGCAAGGCGGTCATCCAGCAGAAGGTCGCCAGCAAGGGGCTCCTCAAGATCCTCGGCTCGGCCGGCGGCAGCGGCGCGCTGTCGGACGTGCTCGGCAGCGGTACCGGCTCGGGCGACGTGGCGGCGGCGCTCGCCGGCGCGCGCGGCGTGAGCGTCGCCACCGCGGACTCGGTGGGTGCGCGGGCCGGCGGTGGCGCGGGGCGTACCGCGGGCATCGGCGACGTGGGCACCTCGGGCGGCGGCAAGGTGGCCCTCGCCGGCAAGGGTGACGCGAAGGTCTCGGGCCAGGTGTCCACGGCCGCTCCGGAGGTGGACTCGGCGGACGTCGACCGGGCCGCCCTCTCGCGCTACATCCGCGACCGGCTGGGCGCGATCCGCGGCTGCTACGAGCGCGAGCTGAAGCGGAACCCCGGGCTGAAGGGCAAGGTGGTGGTGCGCTTCAACATCACCCCCGCCGGGCGCGCCGGAGACATCCGCATCGAGGAGAACACGCTGGGGAGCCCCGAGGTCGCCAGCTGCATCAGCGGGCTCATGCGCAGCTGGATCTTCCCCTTCAAGCCGCCGGACGAGGTTCCGGTGCAGTACCCGTTCCTCTTCACCTCCGCCGGGTAGCAGGCTCCAGGGTGCGTACATGGGAGTTTGACACCCCTGCTCGGCGCTCCTTACGCTCACAGAGGATGCAACCGTCCCTCCGCCTGCACGCCATCGCTCTCGGCCTCCTGCTCGGGGCGGGACCGGTACGCGCTGCCCAGGCGCCGGCGAAGCCCGCCACCACGCTCGAGCGCGCGTCCGAGGTCCCGGACGCGGAGAAGATCAGCCGCTCCGGCGCGGCCGTCACCCGCATGCGCGCGGTGCTGAGCGAGGTCCTCGGACGTCTCGAGGAGGCCCGGGCGACGAAGGACGTCGTGAAGCTCAACTGCGTCAACGAGAAGCTGACGCAGGTGAAGGGCCTCCTCCGCATCTCCGAGCAGTCCGACGTCGCGCTCCAGGAGGCGGTCGCGAAGAGGGACACGACCGCCGCCGAGCACGAGTACTCCAAGGTCAGCATCGCGAAGGGCAAGGTGGAGCAGCTGCGTGGCGAAGCCGAGCAATGCATCGGGCAGCTCGCGTTCCGCACCGACGAGAACCTGACGGTGGAGGTGGAAGTTCCCAGCGGGTTGCCCACGGAGGATCCAACGAA
>CAZDSB010000014.1:0-13079 GCA_964507515.1 uncultured Myxococcaceae bacterium | reverse complement strand
GCCGCGCTGGTCCACCGCCTCGGGCCCACGACCTTGCCCGGCGCGTGGACGCTCAAGGGGCCAGGGTGACGACGCCCCGCTCCGCGTCGCGGAAGCCCATCGCCTCGCAGAAGCGGTAGGTCGCCTCGTCCGGAGCGCTGGGCAGCTGCAGCTCCACGCGCTTCACGCTCAGGACCCTGGCCCGTTCCAGCGCGCGCTTCACCAGCGCCCGTCCCACGCCCTGACGTCGCGCGCTCGGGACCACGACGAGCTCGTCGATGGTGGCGATGCGGCCGCTGAGCCGGAGCTGCGGCCGGTGCGAGAAGGAGAGGAGGCCGAGTGGACGGTCGCTGCCGTCGGCGGCGACATGGACCTCGATCTCCGGATGGCTCAGGACCCAGTGCACCGTGGCTGTGTCTCCCGCGCCGGCGTGACCGAGCTTGGCGAGGAGCAGGCCCAGCTGCTCTCCGTCACCGCGGCGCGCGAGGCGGACACGAAAGGTCGAGGTGGCGGTGTGGCTGGCCTGGGAGGGGAGCGGCATGCCGGAGCGCAGAGGTTCGGACTTTACCGCCGCCCACCGTCGCCGGCGTGAAGGTTCCGCTGGCCCACCTCACCGCACCGGCGCTCACCAGCGGCGAGCCCAGGCGAGCCCCAGTCCGCCGGGGACCGTCACCACCACCAGCTTCGGCGTCCCGTCGGCTCCGGGCCTGGCCACGTTCTCGACCCAGCGGCTGACCCGGGCGTACGCCCCGGGCGACTCCACCGGCGTCGGCAGGTCCCGCAGCACGTGCGCCGCGGACGCGCGCGGCTCGGCGAGCGATCGCAGCGCGGCGCGCAGCTCCAGCGCAGGCCTCGCCTTGGGCCGTGCGCGTGGCGCCGCCGTGGCGGCTGCGGCCGCGAGGAGCGCTGCGAGCACGCTGAGGGTTCGAACGGGGCGCATCGACGTCCAGACGGTGTGCACCCCCGTCCGGCGTGGGAAGTCGCCGCCCCACTGCCGTCCGGTGCACGACGATGCTCCCCTGCATCGGCACTGACTCGGGGCGCCCGGGATGACTAGGACTCTCCGCCATGCGTCACGGCGTGACGAGGCACGAGGGCGGGCTGCGGCTGGCGGTGTGGGGGCCGAAGGGGGAGCGTCTGCAGCTCCGCGTCCAGGACAGGCTCCTGCCGCTGGTCCGCGGCCCGGACGGCTGGTGGACGGCGGATCTTCCGCGGCTCCCTTCCGGAACCCCCTATGCCCTGGTCTTCCCCGATGGTCGCGTCCGGCCCGACCCGGCGGCCCGGGCGCAGGTGAGCGACGTCCACGGACCCTCCGCCCTCTTCGACCCGGCCGAGTTCGGGTGGACCGACGGGCAGTGGAGCGGCGTTCCGCTGGAGTCGCTGGTCTTCTACGAGCTGCACGTGGGGACGTTCACCGAGGCGGGGACCCTGGACGCGGCGGCCGCGCGCCTTCCCGAGCTGGTGGACCTGGGCGTCACCTGCGTGGAGCTGATGCCGGTCCAGCCCTTCGCCGGGGCACGGAACTGGGGTTACGACGGGGTGCTCCTGCACGCGGTGCATGGCGCCTACGGGGGACCGGCGGCGCTGCAGCGCTTCGTGGACCGCGCGCACGCGCTCGGGCTGGGCGTGTGCCTCGACGTGGTCTACAACCACCTCGGTCCGGAGGGGAATTACCTGGGGGAGTTCGGCCCCTACACCACCTCGCGGCACCACTCGCCCTGGGGCGACGGGATGAACTACGACGGGCCGGAATCCGGACCGGTCCGCGCGTACATGGTGCAGGCGGCCCGGTCGTGGGTGGAGGACTTCCACGTGGATGCGCTCAGGCTCGACGCGGTCCACGCCATCGTCGACGACGGCCCGGTGCACCTCGTCCAGGACATCGTGCGCGCGGTCCACGAGGGTTCCGGTGGACACGCCCTCGTCATCGCGGAGAGCGACCTGAACGACCGCCGGGTGGTGGACCCGCCGCCAGCCGGCTGGGGCTGCGACGCGACCTGGGCAGACGACTTCCACCACGCCGTGCACGCGCTGCTGACCGGCGAACGCGGCGCCTTCTACGCCGACTTCCGGGAGCCGGACGACGTGACCCAGGCGCTCGAGCACGGCTTCGTCTACCGGGGCCAGCCGTCGCCGTTCAGGAACCGACCGCACGGAACCTCCACCGACGGGCTCCTCCCGCGGCAGTTCGTCCTCTGCCTCCAGAACCACGATCAGGTCGGGAACCGCCCCACCGGCGAGCGGCTGGCGAGCCTGCTGCCCCGCGAGGCGCTCGAGCCGCTGGCGACGCTCCTCCTGCTCGGCCCGGGACTGCCGCTGCTCTTCATGGGCGAGGAGCAAGGGGAGACGCGCCCCTTCCTCTATTTCACCAGCCACACCGACCCGGACCTGGCGCGGGCCGTGTCCGAGGGGCGCCGGAGCGAGTTCATCGCTGAGGCGAAGGAGATCCCGGATCCACAGGCCGAGCAGACGTTCCGGGATTCGCGGCCCGCCCGCGCCGGTGACGACGCGCTCCGCGCGCACTACCGGGCGATGCTCGCGCTGAGACGCCGGCACCTGCCGAGCATCGCCTCGACCTGGCCGAGGGTGCGCCGGGACGGGCGCGCCTTCCGGCTCGAGCGCCCCGGCCTGACGGTGACGGTGAACCTCGGGCCCCAGCCTGCGCTGGGCCTGCCCGGGTGGGGATGGGAGGCCCTTCCGCGATGAGCCCGCAGTACGACGAGGCGCTGTTCCGGCAGCTGGTGGAGGCCTGGAAGCGCGGAGAGATCGTCGAGGCGCCGCCGGCGGGCACCCTGGAGGCCCTCCGGCCGGGAGACGTCACCCCTCTGCCGGTCCGCGGGACCGCCGAGCACGCCCGCCTGGCGGCGGTGGGAGACCGCGTGCTCCGCGAGGGAAGGGTGGCCGCGCTGGTCGTCGCCGGTGGAGCGGGGACGCGCTTCGGGGGCGCGGTGAAGGCGCTGGTTCCGGTGGTGGAGGGCAAGACGTTCCTCGACCTCAAGCTGCTCGACGTCGAGCGCGTCTCGGAGCGGGTGGGACGGCCCCTGCCGGTGGCCCTGATGGTCTCCTTCCTCACCGAGTCCGGCATCGCCGAGCACCTCGCCGCCCACCCGTCGCGTGTCCCGGTGCTCCCCTTCGTCCAGGCGCAGCTGCCGCGTCTCACGCCCGACGGCGCCATCGCGCGCGAGACCGGTGGTGAGCCGTCGCTCGCCCCGAGCGGGCATGGCGACGTGTTCCGGGCGCTGCGGGCCAGTGGCGTCGGTCAGGAGCTCGCCGCACGGGGGGTGGAGCACGTCTACTTCTCCAACGTGGACAACCTCGCCGCGACCCTCGACCCGGTGGTGCTGGGGATGCATGCCGAGAGCGGCGCATCCATGACGGTTGAAGTGACGCCCAGGCGGGCACCGGGCGGGAAGCTCGACGTCGGCGCCGCGCCGGTGCGCGTCGGGGGTCAGCTCCAGCTGGTGGAGAAGGTGGACCCCGCCTCGCACGCGACCATCTCCACCAACAACATCGCCTTCCGGTTGCCGCCCCTGCTCGAGGCACAGGTGCCGGTGCCCTACCGGGCAGTGAGGAAGACGGTGGAGGGGGCGCCGGTGATCCAGTTCGAGCAGGTGACGGCCGAGGCCTCGAGCCTGCGGCGTCCCGATGGGTCTCCTCTTCTCCCGGTGAAGTTCATCGAGGTGCCGCGCGGGGACCCGGCCACCACGCGGTTCGAGCCGGTGAAGGCCCCGGGAGATCTGCCCGCGGTGGCCCGGCGCATCCGCGCGCTGCTCGGCCTCTGAGGACAAGGTCAGGAACACCCCGCCTGGCCAGGCGTTTCGGGGCCCGCTACAGGATGGGACGGCCCAGCGCCCGACGCACGCGCCGATGGACGCCCCCCGTGGCCCCCGCCTAGAGTCCGTCGCCAATCCGGCGTGGACCAGGGGTCAGGACCGAGATGTGGGTCCGCCGTCGCGCTGTCCGAGGGTGCCCTCGGGGGAGCAGGGCGGATGCGTTCGACCGTGTGGTGGTGGATTCCGGCGCTGTCCGTGGGCCTGCTGGGTGCAGCGCCCCCGGAAAAGGACGCCTGGACGCTCACCAAGGTCCAGGGCAGCGGATGCCGCCTGGAGTCGGACAAGCTCACGCTGAGCGACGGCTACCAGAAGACCAGCATCCAGGTTCGCGTCACGTCGACCGAGGTGCGCGTGGTGAGCGAGTCGACCTTCGACGACAGCAAGGGCGACCTTCGCATCACGGTGGACAAGCAGGACGGGATCAAGGCCGACGGCCTCGACGGACCGAAGGCGGTGGTCTTCAAGGGAGGCTCCGCCGAGACCTTGATCACCCAGTTCAAGCGCGGTCTGAAGGCGGACGTCTCCATGCGCTTCTGGCCGACCTGGCCGGAGACCGGTACCCACTCCGTGGTGGTGAGCCTCATCGGCTTCACCAAGGCGTGGGACGACATGCAGGCCAGCTGTCGCTGACAAAAGGACGCCACACACATGGGGCTGCGACTCAAGTTCAACATGGTGCTGATCCTGGTGTTCGCGCTGGGCCTGGTGGCCTCGGGCTACGTGTCCAAGCGCATTCTGGAGGCCAACGCGCAGGAGGAGGTCACCCGCAACGCCGAGCTGATGATGGGCGCGGCGCTCGCGGTGCGCGGCTACACCTCGAAACAGGTCAAGCCACAGCTGGAGCTCCAGCTGATGCGGGCCTTCCTGCCGCAGTCGGTGCCGGCCTACGCCGCGACAGAGATGTTCAACACGCTCCGCCAGCAGCACCCGGAGTACACGTACAAGGAGGCGACGCTGAATCCCACCAACCCGCGCGATCGCGCAGTGGAGTGGGAGGCGGACATCGTCCAGCAGTTCAGGAACAACCCGACCCAGCCCGAGATCCGTGGCACGCGCGACACCCCGACGGGCAGGGCGCTCTACCTGGCCAAGCCCCTGAAGATCACCGACCCGGGCTGCCTGCCGTGTCACGACACGCCGGACACGGCCCCCAAGTCCATGGTTGCCCACTACGGGAACGCGAACGGCTTCGGGTGGAAGCTGGGCGAGACGGTGGGCGCGCAGATCATCTCGGTGCCGATGTCGGTTCCGCTCGCCAAGGCCGACCAGGCGTTCCGCACGTTCATGACCTCGCTGGTGGGAGTGTTCCTCCTCGCGTTCATCGTGCTGAACGTGGTCCTGTCGTTCCTGGTCATCCGGCCCATCGTCCGCATGTCCAGGGCTGCCGACGAGGTCAGCACCGGTAACTTCGACGTGCCGGAATTTTCGGTGAGCAGCCGCGACGAGATCGGTGTGCTGGCCACGTCGTTCAACCGCCTGCGGAGGAGCCTGGAGAAGGCGATGAAGCTGTTGGAGTAGACTCCGGCTGTACTTCGCGACTCCCGGAGCGGAATGAGCGAGCACGGTCACAGGACGTTCGTCGGAACCCTGGTGTTCCTCGATGTCCTCGACCCACGCCCTGACGCGCTGGAGTGCGTCCAGGGGGCGGCTGCGCGCGCCGTCGGCCACCTCGAGGCCGAGGACGTGCTTCAAGTCCCGCATCCGCGTGGCGTTGTGCTGGTGTTCCCCGGAGATCCTGAGGACGGCCTCTTCGTCGCGCTCGGCCTGCGGGACGCGCTCGATCACGAGGCCAGCACCCGGACCGACTTCGCGGCGCGCATGTCCGTCCACCTCGGGCCGGTGCGCATCGTGGAGGGTGTGGCGCAGGGAGAGGGCCCCACCGTGGGTGCGCAGCTCGCCGCCCTCGCGACGCCCGGGCAGATCCTCTCCAGCCGCTCCTTCTTCGAGGTCGTCTCCTCGCTGAGCGCCGAGCACAGGGCCCTCCTCCATCCGCTCGGGCGCCGGCGCACCGCCGAGGGGAAGGAGCTCGACGTCTACGAGCTCGGCTCGCACGCGAAGCGAGAAGTGGAGGTCACCTGGCCCACTGGTGGCACGCCGGCCGCCGGCGTGGCCGCGGTCCCTGCGCCACCCGTGCTGCAGCCCATTCCGCTGGTCACGCCCATCGATCCCCCGCCTCCCGCACCGCCGCCTCCCATGGCCGCCCCGGTCGTCGTCACCGGCGGGTGGGTGGCAGGTGCGCTCGAGGAGCTGGGCAGCGTCCTGGCCCGGAGCATCGGGCCGCTGGCTCATACCCTGGTGCGCCGTGCCGCACGCGCCACCGAGGATCCGCGGGCGCTGGTGGCCGAGCTGGCGGAGTCGATCGAGAACGGCGACGACCGGCGCAAGTTCGAGGATTTCGCCCGCTCGTGGATCCGCCGCTCCCGCGCGGTGGGAGGCACGCCGGCGACGCCGGGACCGCCGTACACCCCCGGCGCCCCCTACACGCCGGGCGCTCCGTACACCCCCGGGGCGGCGTACACGCCGGGAGCGCCTCACACTCCGGGAGCTCAGGTCACGCCGCTGCCGGCGCAGCATGCGCCCTCGCGGATGATGGGGCGTAGCGCGATGGCGGGCCTCACTGCCGAGCAGCGTGCGGTGCTCGAGGCCGCGCTCGTTCCTCACCTCGGGCCCATCGCGCGGGTGATGGTGGAGCGAGTCGCGCGTGAGGCTCCGGACTGGGGCACGGCGTGCCAGACCCTGTCCGGCTCCATCCCGGACCATGTCTCGCGCGAGGACTTCCTCCGCACCATTTCTGCCCCGGGGCACGCACGCACCCGGACCCCGCCGCGCTCCGGCGGCAAGACGGCCACCCAGATCCGGTCCGGGGGCACGCAGATCCGTCCCCCCGGCCCGCCCCCGCCGGCACGGGGCTCGCCCTCACGGCCGACGCCAGCCGCGGAGCATCCACCGTCGCCCATGCCCCGAGGTTCGCCGTCGCGGCCGACGCCGGTGGCGGAGCAGCCTCCCTCCCCAATGCCGCGCGGCTCTCCGTCACGGCCCGTTCCGGCGGCGCCGCCGGCTCCGGCACGTGGCTCGCCGTCACGCCCAACGCCGGCGGTCGAGCCGCCGAGCCGCGCGCGGGGACTGGTGGAGGACGACCTTCACCGCGCGGAGCAGGCGCTCTCCCGCGCGCTGGGACCGGTCGCACGCGCCCTGGTCAAGCGGGCCGCGCGCAACGCCAACACGCCCTGGGAGCTGTTCTCGGCTCTGGCCAACGAGCTGCCCGAGGGTCCCGAGCGCGAGAAGTTCCTCGCCGCGCAGCCCGACGTCTAGCTCACGCAGTCGCGGGCTCGGGGCGTCCAGCCGCCACCAGCGCCTTGCGGACCTCGGCTCCGGCGCGGCCGGCCATCGCGGCGAGCTCGCCCACCGTCCCGCGGTCTGCCCAGTTGGTCACCACCTGGCCCGTGTCGGTGTCCTGGACGCGGATGGCCACCCGCAGCGGGCTCGCCGAGCCAGGGCCGACGCAGAGGTAGCTCCCGAGCACCACCCAGCGGGCGCCCGCCGAGTCACGAAGCTTCTCGAGCGACTCGCGGGGAAGGCTGTCCTGCGCCGCGAGGTTGAGCGCGCGCTGAGCGCGGAACACCTCCTCGGCGGGAACGAGCCTGATCGCATCCGACGCCGCGGCTAGCTCGCGGCTCACCAGCTCGGCCAGGGCGGTGGAGATCCACCCCGCGTCGGGACGGCCCGAGAGGTTGCGGAAGCCGAGCACCGCCGCCGGGCTCCGGTTGTCCTGGACGCTGGCGTCGAGGGCGCGCACCAGATCCCGGACCGAGCGGAAGCGGGCGGAGGGCTCCTTCTCCAGGCAGCGCAGGATGGCCGCGTCCCAGCGCGGCTCGAGGGTCGGCAGGTGGATCGAGGGCGGGGGAGCCGCCTGCTGCAGGCGCTTGAGCGCCGCCTCCATCGGGGTCTGTCCGCCGAACGGGGTGTGCCCGGTGAGGGCCTCGTACAGGACGATGCCCAGCGCGTAGATGTCGGTGGCCGCGGAGACCGTGCCGCCGGTGAGCTGCTCGGGCGCCATGTACGCGGGCGTTCCGATGAAGCCCACCCGGGCGGTCATGGACGAGTCGCCGTCCTTCTCCACCCGGTGCAGCGCCCGGGCGATGCCGAAGTCGGTGATGACCGCCCGGAGCGGTGCGTGGCCGGCGGCGTCGTGGCGGTGCACCAGGAAGACGTTCGCTGGCTTGAAGTCCCGGTGCACGACGTCCTGCAGGTGCATGGCCTCCAGCCCGTCCGCCAGCTGCCGCAGCAGAACCGACAGCTCCGCGGTGGCGAGCGGGCCGGTGCGGGCCAGGCGCTCGGCGAGCGTCTCCCCGTGCAGCAGCTCCATCGTGAGGAACGACAGCCGATCTCCGCGCGGATCGTACGTGTCGTAGAGCTCGAAGATGCGGCAGACGTTGAAGTGGGTGATGCGCCGGGCGAGCAGCACCTCGCGCCGGAAACGTTCCATCGCGTTCGGATCGGCGGAGAATTCGGGGAGGATGGTCTTCATCGCGACGCGGGTGCGCAGCGTCGTGTCCTCGGCCTCGTAGACCGCGCCCATGCCGCCCCGCGCGATGAAGCGCACGATGGCGAAGCGGCCCGCGAC
The DNA here is from genome assembly GCA_964507515.1 of uncultured Myxococcaceae bacterium. Classification (GTDB taxonomy): domain Bacteria; phylum Myxococcota; class Myxococcia; order Myxococcales; family Myxococcaceae; genus RPRB01. Next base: position 4,643 of record CAZDSB010000014.1, on the reverse strand, counting down.
CACCGCGCCCACCTCGAGGGTCGATCCGTCGGGCGTCCGGAGCCCGGCGGTGGACTGCGGCAGGGGGGTGGTGGGCTCGAGCGGCTGGCCCGGACCCAGAACCGGGGCCATGGGGTTCCGACCGCCCGGCCTGTCGCGCTCGACCGACATCGTGGGTGCCGCTCGAAGGTTGGCAGAGGGCGGCGGGGGGCCGCAAGTTCGCGACCTTCGGACGCTCGGCCTCCGGGATGGGGGGAGTGTGGAACGCGGGTCGCGGGTCGGAGAGCATCGGGGCCCTGGAACCGGCGCGCGGGGGTGGATCCCGGTCGGCGCCGGCTGCGTTCTTCACGGGACCGGAGGTGTCCACGCGTGCGTCTCGTCCTCGTGCCGTCGCTGCTGGCCGCGCTCGCCGCGGCGCAAGCCCAGCCGCTCTCCCCGGCGGAGGTCCCGCCGACCCTCCACCCGTGGATCCCCTGGGCGATGCACGGAAGCGAGCAGAGGACCTGCCCGCGGCTCCAGGGCGGCGACGGCGCTGGACCGTGCGTCTACGTGGGTCGGCTGCAGCTCGAGGCCACCGCCCGCGGCGGCCGCTTCCGCCAGGAGGTGGAGGTCTTCGCCCGCGACGCGGTTCCCCTGCCGGGCGACACCGAGCACTGGCCGCTGGATGTGCGCGACGGGGCGAGCCCGGTGGCGGTGGTGGAGCACGGGGGCTCCCCGGTGGCATTCCTCGGCCCCGGCACCCACGTGCTCACCGGGACCTTCGGCTGGGACGCGGTGCCGGCGGCGATCGGGGTGCCGGACGCCGCCGCGCTCGTGGAGCTGGTCCTGGGCGGGAACCGCATCTCCCACCCGGAGCGCGACGAGGAGGGCCGGCTGTTCTTGCGCCGTCCGGACCATGCGGCCGCGGACGCCGACCGGCTGGACATCCAGGTCCAGCGCAAGCTCACCGAGGGCGTGCCGCTGCTCCTCACCACACGCATCGTTCTCGACGTCGCGGGAAAGCCGCGCGAGGTGGTGCTCGGCCAGGCCCTGCCGGCGGGCTTCGCCCCGCTGCAGCTGGATGCCCCGCTCGCGGCGCGCGTCGAGCCGGGGGCGCGGCTGCGGATCCAGCTCCGACCGGGCAAGTGGACGTTCACCCTGGTCGCGCGCAGCGAGGGGCCGGTGGCCTCGGTCGGCCGCCCCGATCCCGCGGGACCCTGGACGGCGGGCGACGAGACCTGGGTGTACGAGGCGGCTCCCGCCATCCGGGTGGTGACGCTCGAGGGACTCCCGTCGGTGGATCCGTCCCAGACGCAGCTGCCCCCGGAGTGGCGCGCGCTGCCGGCATTCGCCGTGCGGACCGGGGAGGTGCTCAAGCTGGTGGAGCAGCGTCGCGGCGATCCGGACCCGGATCCGGACCAGCTCATCCTCGAGCGACAGCTCTGGCTCGACACCGATGGTCGGGGCTGGACCTTCCAGGACCGGCTCGGGGGGCAGCTCCGCCGCAGCTGGCGGCTGGAGATGCCGGCGCCGGCGACCCTCGGACGTGCGGCGGTGCAGGGGCAGGACCAGCCGCTCACGCGCCTCGCGGCCGGAGCTCCGCCCGGGGTCGAGGTGCGGCAGGGCGCGCTCGCGATGACAGCCGACGGACGGGTGGAGCACGGCGGAGGCCGGCTCCCCGCGGTCGGCTGGGCGCACGACTTCTCCCGGGTCGGGGCGGTGGCGAACCTGCCGCCGGGCTGGAGCCTGCTCGGGGCGACCGGGGTGGACGAGGTCGACGGGACGTGGGTCCAGCGCTGGTCCCTGCTCGATCTGTTCGCGGTGATGGTCCTGGCGCTGGCCACCGGACGGTTGTTCGGGTGGCGCGTCGGTGCACTGGCCGTGGTCGCGCTGGTGCTCAGCTTCCCGGAGGCGGGCGCGCCGCGATGGGCCTGGCTCGGGGTCCTGGTCGCCGTTGGGCTCCGCCGCGTGCTGCCCGAAGGGCGGCTGAGGCCATGGGCGGAGGGGCTGCGCCGGGTCGCCTTCGGCGTCCTGACGCTGGTGCTGGTCTCCTTCGCGCTGGACCACCTGCGCGAGCGCTTCTACCCGGCGCTCGGACCCGCCGGAGGAGGCGAGGCGGCGGGCGGATTTGCCCTCGGCACGAGCCGACGCGCGGCTCCCGGACGGGAGGCCTTGCCGGCGACCCTGGAGCCGCAGGCTCAGGAGATGCTTCGAGAGGAGGATGCCCAGGACCGCCTCGAGGAAGGCGTGGCCGGCGGTGTCGCGGGCGGTGTGGTGGGTGGGGTCGTCGCCGACGAGCGGAAGAAGGCGAAGGACAGGGCGCCGCCCGCGAGCGCTCCCGTGCCGGGCAAGACCGGCCGCGTGGGAGCGCTCGCGCAGTCGTACGCGAAGAACCTGGCCGTGCCCAAGCCGGCCGTGGTGGAGATCGACCGCAACGCCGTGGTCCAGACCGGACCGGGCATTCCCCGCTGGACCTGGCTGCAAGTGCCCATGCGCTGGAGCGGCCCCGTGCAGCAGGGCCAGGAGATCCACCTCTGGCTCCTCTCGCCGTTCGAGAACGTGGTCCTCGGCCTGCTCCGGGTGGGACTGCTCGCCGCCCTGGCCTGGCTCCTTCTCGCCCGGTCCGGGGGAGCGCGGCTTCCACCGCTCCGCGCCTCGGCAGTCGCCGCCGCCTCCATGCTCTGTGTCCTCCTGCTCGGAGGACGCGCGCACGCGGAGGAGCAGCCCACCGACGAGCGGCTCGAGCAGCTCCGCGACAAGCTCCTCGAGGCGCCCCGCTGCGCTCCGACGTGCGCCTCGGCGGGACGCGCGCTCCTCGAGGTGGATCCGGCGATGCTGCGGCTCCGGGTCGAGCTGCAGGCCTCCGCGCTGGTCGCGGTCCCGCTGCCCGGAGACGGGGAGGGTTGGCACCCCGAGCAGGTGGTTCTCGACGGGAAGCCGGCGGCTGCGCTTCGGAAGATGAACGGCACGAGCTGGCTCGTGCTCCGGCCCGGAGTGCACACCGTGCTGCTCTCCGGGTCGCTGTCGCGGGCGGACTCGGTCCAGCTCCCGCTCGGCCTCGCGCCGCGCTTCCTCACCGTCCAGGCGCGGGGATGGAAGGTGGACGGAGTGCGCGATGACGGAAGGCCCGACGCCACGCTGCAGCTCAGCCGCCTCGAGCGTGCCGGCGGCGGAGAGGCGCTCCGTCCCGGCGCCCTGGCTGGCTTCGCTCGCATCACGCGCACCCTTCGTCTCGGGCTCACCTGGGAGGTGGAGACCGAGGTGCAGCGGATGTCACCGCCCGAGAGCGCGGTGGTGCTGGAAGTGCCGCTCCTCCCCGGCGAGGCGGTCCTCACCGCCGACCTCCCGGTGAAGGGAGGCGCCGTGAGCGTCAACCTTCCGCCCGGCACCCCCGGATTGTCGTGGAGGAGCACCCTCGAGCAGCGACCGGAGCTGTCGCTCACCGCGCCGCGGACGGCCTCCTGGGTCGAGCAGTGGGTCCTGGTGGCGGGCACGATGTGGCACGTCGACCTCGGGGGAATCGCCCCGGTGCACCCGCTCGCGCCGGACGGCGCGCACCAGCCCACCTGGCTGCCGTGGCCGGGCGAGTCGGTGACGGTGAAGTCCAGGCGGCCAGAGGGCATCGGCGGTGCGACGTTGACCCTCGACGCGGGCAAGGAGGAGGTGCGGCCGGGAATCCGGGCGACCGAGGTGAGCCTGGATCTGGTGTTCCGCACGAGCCGGGGCGGGCAGCATGCCCTCACGCTCCCGCCCGGGGCCGAGCTCCTCGGGGTCGGGGTCAATGGCCAGTCCCAGCCGGCCCGGCTCGAGTCGGGGCGACTCCTGGTGGCGCTCACGCCCCCGATGTCCCGCGTCGCGGTGCGGTGGCGAGAGCCGAGTGGCCTGTCGCTCGCGTTCCGGCCCTCGCCGGTGGACGTGGGCGCGCCGGGAGCGAACGTCGACGTCGTCGTCTCCCTCCCGGGGCAGCGCTGGGTGCTCTGGCTCTCCGGGCCGACGTTCGGGCCGGCGGTGCTCTTCTGGAGCGTGCTGCTGGTGACCGCGCTCGTCGCGTTTGCGCTGTCGCGCGTGCCGCACAGCCCCCTCCGGCTGGCTGCGTGGATCTTGCTGGGCGTGGGCCTGACGCAGGTCTCGGTCGTCTCCGCCGCGCTCGTCGTCGTGTGGCTGCTGGCGCTCGGCTGGCGTGCAGCGGCTGGCGAGCGGGTCCGTCGGTGGTGGGCGTTCGACCACATGCAGATCGCCCTGGTGATCCTGACCGGCCTGGCGTTCATCGCGCTCTTCGAGGCCGTCCAGCGCGGCCTGCTCGGCCAGCCGGAGATGCAGATCGCCGGCAACGGCTCGGTGCTCTCGACCCTGCGCTGGACCGCGGACCGTGTGCCGGGCGCGCTCCCCCGGCCGCTGGTCATCTCGGTCCCGCTGCTGGTCTACCGGCTGGCGATGCTCGCCTGGGCGCTGTGGCTCGCGACCGCGCTGCTCCGCTGGGTGCGGCAGGGATGGCAGGCGCTGGGAACCGGCGGGCTGTGGCGGCCGCGTCCACCCAGGATCGTGCCGGCGCCGTCCACGTCACCCTCTTCTGCGCCTCCGGGCTGAGCGGTGAGTAGCCGGTGCCCGTCGCTCACCACCGCCCGGCCCACGCGAGGACGGCGCCGCCGGGCGCGGGCTGGATCTGGACCGCACCCGGGCCGAGC
>CAZDSB010000013.1:0-12231 GCA_964507515.1 uncultured Myxococcaceae bacterium | reverse complement strand
CGTGGAACACCGGCGGCGAGACTGCTTCGGGCACACCGTGAGTGAGGCCCCACCCCTGAACGAGGTGTTGGGTAGCTTCGTTGCTCGCCCGCGGCCTCCGAAGGTGTTTGACCGCCCGCGTGGACGGGCTCGGCCGAAATCGGAGCGCGAGGTGTCCGAGCGCGAGGTGTCAGACACCTCGTAAACCGCCTCTCTGCCGCGAGGGAGTCGCGCTTCAAGGGCTCAGGAAGGTGTTTGACACCGCCTCGCCCGGACACCGCCTCGCCCGGTCGGGGTTCCACGTGGAACGCTAAAGCAGGCGTCCGGGCGACCTCGAAGTTGCCCTGTCATCCCACCATGCTACGCCCCGCATCCAGCGACACTGCACGCCGGAGGCTCCGTGGGACGTGTCATCTGCATCTCGAACCAGAAGGGCGGCGTCGGGAAGACCACCACGGCCATCAACCTGGCCGCGAGCCTCGCCTCGGCCGAGCGGAAGGTGCTCCTCGTCGACATGGACCCGCAAGGAAACGCGGGCAGCGGGCTCGGGCTGAAGCGGGACGCCCTCAGCGGGACCGTCTACGACGCCCTGCTCGGCGACCGCCCGATGGTCGAGCTGGTCCACCCGACCGAGCTGCGGTTCCTTCAGGTGGTCCCGTCGACGCCGGACCTGACCGGGGCCGAGATCGAGCTCGTCGGCCAGCCCCGCCGTGAGTTCCGGCTCCGTGAGGCTCTCCAGCCGCTCGTGCCGGCCTACGACTACGTCATCGTCGATTGCCCGCCGTCGCTCGGACTGCTGACCCTCAACGCGCTGACCGCGGCGGATTCGGTCCTGATTCCGCTCCAGTGCGAGTACTACGCCCTCGAGGGGCTCTCCCAGCTCATGCAAACCGTCGAGCTGGTCCGGCGGGGCCTGAACCCCTCGCTGGCCACCGAAGGCATCCTCCTGACCATGTTCGACGTCCGGGCGAACATCGCCCACCAGGTGGCGAGCGACGTCCGGCAGTACTTCAAGGACCTCGTCTTCGAGTCCGTCGTCCCGCGGAACGTGCGCCTGAGCGAGTGCCCCAGCTTTGGAAAGCCCATCCTCCTGTACGACATCAAGTCGAAGGGCTGCGAGAGCTACCTCGCGCTCGGGCAGGAGATCCTTCGTCGCGAGCAGGGCCCGACCGATCGGCGGGCGGCCTGATGACGATTCCTTCGATGCCTCCAGGCCCCTCCGATCGCTCCCCGAAGCGGGCCCTCGGACGGGGCCTTTCCGCCTTGATTCCGCAGGCTTCCGTGTCGCTGCAGGGCGAGCTCCCGGCCGCTGGGGGCATCGTCCGGATCGCGGTCGAGCACATCGTCCGGGACCCCAGCCAGCCGCGGAAGACGTTCGACGAGACCAAGCTCCGCGAGCTCGCTGAGTCAATTCGGACCCAGGGGGTGATCCAGCCGGTGCTCGTGCGGCGGGACGGCTCGGAGTACCGGCTCATCGCCGGGGAGCGTCGCTGGCGGGCGGCCCAGCTGGCCGGTCTTCACGAGGTCCCGGCGGTCGTTCGCGAGGTCACCCCTGCCGAGGCCTTCGAGCTGGCGCTGGTCGAGAACCTCCAGCGCACCGACCTCAACCCGCTCGAGGAGGCCGAGGGGTATCGGCGGCTCATCCAGGAGTTCGGTCTCACGCAGGACCAGGTCGGCGAGCGCGTCGGTCGCGACCGGACGAGCGTCGCGAACGCGCTCCGGCTGCTGCAGCTCCCCCAGCCGGTGAAGGACTTGCTCGCCACGGGTGCGCTCGGCATGGGCCACGCGCGAGCCCTGCTCGGGATGGCGGGTGCGGAGCTGGTGCGGACGGCCGAGCGCATCGCTCGTGAGCAGCTCTCGGTTCGGGAGGCCGAGCGCATCGTCCGCACCGCCCGTGCTTCCTCGGCTCCCTCGCGAAAGCCCGCGAACAGCACCGCGGCGCGCGCCGTGGTGGAGGACCTGCAGCGCCGTCTGGGGACGAAGGTGCGACTCGAGGATCGCGGCGGAAAGGGGACGCTCGAGATCGACTTCTTCTCGTACGAGGACCTGGAGCGTATTCTCGCGCTGCTGCGGCGGTAGCCGCGGCGCCCGAGGAGCCCGCGCCGCCGCTCGTCGCAGGAGCGTCACCCGGGCTTCCCTCCAGGACACGGAACGAGGAACCCGATGGCGGTGCTGAAGCGCGAGGAGGAAAACGTGGTGGTTCGCGGTGGTGACGTCCACACGCTGCTCGGCAAAGGGAGCGAGTTCGAGGGAAAGCTCACCTTCGAGGGGCAGGTCCGGATCGACGGGAAGTTCTCCGGCCAGATCTTCACCAAGGACACACTGGTCATCGGAGAGGGCGCTCGCGTCAACGCGGAGATCAACGCCGGCACGGTCATCGTCAATGGCGTGGTCGAGGGGAACATCCGCGCCTCGCAGATGATCGAGCTCCACAACCCTGGCCGCGTGAAGGGGAACATGGAGACGCCGGCCCTGAGCATCGACAAGGGCGTGATGTTCGAGGGGTCCTGCAAGATGGAGGCGGGGAAGGGCGGCGCCGTCACCCCGACGCCGCTCTCCGCTGCTCCGCCGCCAGATCTTCCGAAGCGGTGATCCAGTGGCGAGCGGCCGCGGGGCGCTCATCTGCTGCGGGCTGTCCGCCGTGCTGCTCGGCGGGTGCCCGAAGCCGCACCCCGCAGTCGTTCCTTCCGAGGATGGCGGCGTTCCGGTCGTCCGTCCCTCGGGGCTGCTTCAAGTACCCTCGGGATGGACGGTGGTGACCGGCGGTGACGGGACGCTGCGCGTCTTCGATTCACCGGGTCACGCCGTGCTGCGCGCCGAGCTCCGGAGCGGCATGGGCCTGCCGACGCCCGAGACGCTGCGCAGCGGCTTCACCGAGGGCCTCCGTCGCTGGAAGCTCCGCAAGAGCCAGGCGGTCGAGGAGCCGGGCTACGTGAGCGTTCACCTCCTGGTCGCCGAGCCGGGAGATGCCGGCAGCGAGCAAGACGTCCTCCTCTCCGCGACCGCCCTCGGGACCGACACGCTGCTCTGCGCCTCGCTCCGGGGGGCCTCCGACGCTGCCCTCGAAGCCATCGACCGTATCTGCCGGAACGCCGGCGATCACCGGGACGCCGGGCAGGGAAGCTAGCCGGCGAGCTACAAGCTCCTGAAAACACGTCCGTTTCGAGGTGCCAGACACCTCGTACCGATACCTCGTTACCGAGGCCAGAACCATCTCGGCCGGCTCCTGATGCAGGTTCGCTCCGAGCCCGCAGAGGCTGGTCGTCGCCGGGTTGCGGGGCGCCGCGCCCGGTCAAGCGCGGACGGCGAGGGTGACCGCGAAGTCGTCCGCGCGGTCCGTCCAGCGTTGCTCGGTCCGCATCCCGGCGGCCTCCAGCTCGCGGTCGATCTGCGTCGGCGTGAACTTCGCGCTGATCTCCGTCCGCATCAGCTCGCCCTCGCCGAACTCGACCCGCAGGTCCAGGTCGCGGACCGTCACGGTCTGCCGCGCCGTCGAGCGGAGAAGCATCTCGATCCAGCCCTGCCGGGCGTCGTAGCGCGCCACGTGCTCGAATCGAGCGAGCTCGAAGTCGGCTTCCAGCTCGCTGTTGAGCACCGACAGCACGTTCTTGTTGAACTCGGCCGTCACGCCCTGCGCGTCGTTGTAGGCCGCCTCCAGCCGCGGGATGTCCTTCACCAGGTCGGTCCCGAGCAGGAACGCATCCGCGGGTCCCAGCTGCCCTGCGACGTCGCCGAGGAATCGCGCCCGGGCACGCGGTGCGAGGTTCCCGATGGTCCCACCCAGGAAGGCGATGAGCCGCCGTCCTCCGCGCGGAAGCAGTGGCACGTGGCGCTCGAAGTCACCCACCACCGCGTGCACCGAGAGGGACGGGAACTCGGACGCGATCCGCAACGCCGAGCTGCGAAGTGTGATCGCGTCCACGTCGAAGGGCACGAAGCGATGCAGCGTCCCTCCGGCCTCCAGCGCCCGGAGGAGCAGCCGGGTCTTGTCCGACGTTCCGCTCCCCAGCTCGACCAGCGTGTCCGCCCGCGTCCGGGCTGCGATCTCCACTGCTCGCGCTCCGAGGATCTCCCGCTCTCGACGCGTCGGGTAGTACTCGGGCAAGCGCGTGATCCGGTCGAACAGCCGCGAGCCGTGCGCGTCGTAGAAGTACTTGGGCGGAAGCTCGCGCGGGCGCCGGCCGAGACCGTGCCTCACGTCCTTCTCGAGCGCGCGTCGCAGGTCCCGGGGCCCGAGCAGTACGTCCCAGCTCACCCGCGGGTGCGGACGCCAGTCGAGTACCTGTGGGTCGACGTTCATGTCGGCTCCGACCTCACGTGGCCCGCTCAGGCGTCCCGAGCGCACCGAAAGCCGGCGAAGATCTGCCGGCGGATGGGGTAATCCCAGTTGCGAAAGGTGTTCCTGATCGCGTCCGGTGCGACGGCCCAGGAACCGCCGCGGAGAACCTTGTAGTCACTGCCGAAGAAGACGGCCGAATACTCCGGGTACGGGAACGCCCGAAACCCTGGATATGGCTGGAAGTCGGACGCCGTCCACTCCCAGACGTCCCCGATCATCTGCTCGACACCGAACGCGCTGGCCCCGGCGGGGAACGTTCCGACGGGCGCCGGATGTCCGCCGCGCGGCCAGAGATTCGCCCGCGAGCCCTCCGGAGGCGCATCTCCCCACGGGAATCGCCGCACCGGGCCCCCGGGGGTCGCCGCCGCGGCCTTCTCCCACTCGGCCTCCGTCGGAAGCCGCCGCCCCGCCCAGCGCGCGAAGGCATGCGCCTCGTACCAGCTCACGTGGCTCACCGGCTCGTCGAGACGGAGCGCCTCCCACGTGCCGAACCGTCGGCGCTCCCACCGGCCGCCCGTGCGCCGCCAGAACAGCGGGTGCTCGAGCCGTTCCTCCTGTCGGAACGCCCAACCGGCGTCCGTCCACGACGCGCGATTCGTGTATCCCCCATCCTCCATGAAGGAGAGGAAACGGCCGTTCGTGACCGGATGGCGGTCGATGAAGAACGCCGGGACGTGGACCTCGTGCCGCGGACGTTCGTTGTCGTATGCCCAGGCATCAGCCGTGCCCATCTCGAACGGACCGCCGGGCACGTGTACCTCGGCCGCGAGCAGCGGACGCGGCGCGCGCGTGAGGGCGGAAGGGAGCGGGTCGAGTGCCACCGACGTGACCAGCTGGAGGGTCGCCACGAGCGTCTCGACGTGCTGCTGCTCGTGCTGCGCGACCATGCCGTAGACGAATCCGCCGTCCAGCAGGGGGCCCGTGCGGGCCACGTCCTCCTCATCGACCGATTCGAGTCGTCGGAGCGCCAGCTCGCGCACCTTCCGGGCGTAGGCGAACGCCTCGTCCGCGCCGAGCAACGGAAGCTGGCCGCGCGTCCGCCGCGGGTTCCGGAAGGCGTCGTACAGCCGGTCGGTCTCTGGGCCGGACAGCCCCTGGCCACCGAGCGCCCGGACGAGCCACTGCTCCTCGTAGTTGGCCACGTGCGCCACGTCCCACACGGGCGGCGACATGAGCGGTGAGTGTTGGGCGAGCAGGACGTCCGGAGCGAGGGGCCGGAGGAGGTCCAGGAGCCGGTCCCGCGAGGTCGCCAGCGCCTGCAGCGCGCGGGTCTTCCAGGCGAGAGCCCCGCCGAACTCGCGCGCGTCCATGGACCATGTCATTCCTCGGCATGCAGCCCGGCGCAACCCCCGGGCTACGCTGATCGCATGGCCAACATCCGAACTCCGGACCCCGGGCTGAAGCTCGACCTCGCCGGAAAGACCACGTACGGCGACTACTTGAGACTCGATCGGCTGCTCTCCGCTCAGGAGCCGCGAAGCAGCCCCGAGCATCACGACGAGCTCCTCTTCATCATCCAGCACCAGACGTCCGAGCTCTGGATGAAGCTCCTCATCCACGAGCTGACAGCCGCCCGCGCCCTGGTGCGCGAGGACCGTCTCGAGCCGGCGTTCAAGATCCTCGCCAGGGCCGGGCAGATCCAGTGGATGCTGTTCGAGCAGTGGAGCGTCCTGGAGACGCTCACTCCCTCGGAATACCTCGAGTTTCGGTCGGTGCTCGGCCCGGCCAGCGGGTTTCAGTCCGCGCAGTACCGGGCGCTCGAGTTCCTGCTGGGAAACAAGGACGCGACCGCGCTCCTCGTGCACCGTCAGAGCCCCGAGGTCCACGCCTGGCTGGAACGCTACCTCCGGGAGCCGAGCCTCTACGACGAGTTCCTCCGCCATCTCGCCCGCCGCGGCCTCCCCGTCCCCCGGGAGCGACTGGATCGAGACTTTTCAGAGCCTTACGAGCCGCATCCGGGTGTCGTCACGGTCTTTCGCACGGTCTACGCCGACCCCGAGACGTGGTGGGACGGCTACGAGATGGCCGAGAAGCTCGTCGACGTCGAGGAGCGATTCCAGCTGTGGCGGTTCCGCCACATGCTGACGGTGCACCGCATCATCGGGTTCAAGCCCGGAACCGGGGGAAGTGCCGGAGTTCCTTTCCTGAAGCGGGCACTGGACGTCCGCTTCTTTCCTGAACTGTGGGACGTCCGAACGGAGCTCGAGCCTCCACGCTGACCCCCGAACGTCCGCCATCGCGCATACACTGACACCCTCACCCGAGCCCCAGGCTCCCCGGGGGTGCCCTTGGACGCACCGACGTATTCGGAGTCGGAGCTGATCATGAACCGGGCCCCCGTGTTGCTTTCGGGTGGTGCCGCACCGGACCGGGCGGGGTGGGCCCAGGAGGCCGCCGAGGTCGGAGCCCGACCGCTGGTGACGGTGACCCGTCCCGAGCAGCTCGGTCCCGCGCTGATGATGCGCAGCGCGGTCCTCTTCGTCCCGGACCTCCTGACACTCGGTGACGCCAGCCAGCAGATGCTGGTTCGCACCCTCACCTCGCTGGACGAGCGCCCGAAGCTGGTGCTCGGGCTGGGCCGCACCGAGTCCAGTGTCCGTCAGGCGGGCCTTCTGCGCGAGGACCTGCACTACCGCCTTCGCATGGGCCTGCTGAACCTGGACACACCGGGGATGCGAGACGCCATCGCTGCCCGTCGGGCCGAGGCGGCCCGCCGTGCGGCGATGCCACCTCCACGCGCGGCTCCGCTCCGGCCGAAGGCTCCGACGGGGGTGAGCCGTCCCCCGCCATCCCGCGGGAAGGCGAAGGCCCGGCCGCCGCAACGGAGCCGCGCCGCTCCGCGCCTCAAGTCCGCGCGCACCGCGAAGCCGACCAAGAAGAGCCGGCCAGCGAAGAAGGGTTCCAAGCGGCGGTGAGCAGCGCGGGAAGGGTGCTGCCGCAGCGAGCACCCTTCACCGACGCTGACGGCTCGCACCGTGTCAGCTGGAAGGACGCTCGGCCAGTCGGCGCGCGTCTTCCTGGAGCCGCTCGAGCGCATCCGCGTCGTTCGAGTCGTAGTAGCCGCGGATCCGACCGCGTCCGTCCACGAGGACGACGTGGACTCCGTGGGTGAGGGTCGCGATGTCCTCCGACTCCCTGCTGAAGGCGATCTTGAATCCGCGCAGCACGGCCTCCTGCACGTACCGGCTGTCGCCGGTGAGGAAGTGCCAGCGCGGTGAATCGGCGCCGTGCTCGCGGGCGAACGCGGCAAGTCGCTCGGGCGTGTCGTACGCCGGGTCGACGCTCACCGACACCAGATCTGCACGGTCCCCGAGCGCCCGCTGCACCGCTGCCAGACGCTCGGTCATGCGCGGACAGACGTCCGGACAGCGGGTGAAGACGAAGTCGGCGATCCAGACCCGCCCTGCGAGCCGGTCCGGTCCGAACGGAGCACCGGTCTGGTCCACGAGTCGGAAATCCGGCACGGTGCCGAGCACTGGGGGCGGCGGGAGCGGAGGCGGCACCGCCGAGCGGAGCACGGGGAGGGCCATCACCAGGGCGAGGAAGCCGGTCCAGAGCCAGGGCTGCAGGCTCGGGCGAGCAATCGAGGGGGAAGCGGGGCGTGCGTTCATGACGAGGAACGTCGGCAGTGCTAACTCGCGCCGCGGAGGACTTCATCCGATGCGCCCGGAGCCAGCTCGTGGAGCCGGTGGACGATGCGGCGGGCGCTGAGGAGCGGATCGCGTCGAGTCCTCGTGCTCGCGGTCGCCTGGGCCGCGCTCTTCGCGCTGCTGCTCGGCTTCCGGGTCATTTTCCAGCGGAGCGACGCAGCGCCGGCGGACTCGCAGGCGTGGCTCCGCATCGGCTCGGTGGCCCTGCTCGTCCTGCTGGCGCTGGCCGCGGCCCTGGGGCACCGGACGCCCTGGGTGGGAACCGTCGTGCTTCGCGTGGAGCAGGCCGCCATCTTCGTGGCGATCACCCGGCTGCTCGGGCTGGGAGCCCAGCCGGATCCAGGCCGCGCCGAGCAGGTCCTCATCGCGCTTCTCGGGGTCCATGCCGTGGGGGCCATCGTGGTCTCCGACGAGCTCTCGACCGGTACGCCGCCGTGGCGGTTGGGGCTCTGGGGCCTGGCGCTGAGCTTCGCCGTCCTGACGATCAGCGTGCTTGCGCGGTGAGCCTTCCCTACATTTCTGACGCAGTGCGCGCTTGATGTTGACTTGGGGCAGGTCGGGCAGCAAAAGGCAGGGGCGCGCAAGGGGTGCGAATGAAGCTCGAGTATCAACGCCATAGCCGGGCCCGGATGTTCGAGAACGACTTTCTCGAGTTCGCGTCGAACATCCATCCTGTCACGCCGTTCGTGGTTTACATCCCGGTCGTCATCGGCCTGCTGGCGTACGGGCTGTTCCACGGACTGACGCGCTGGACGGCGGTGGCGGTGTGCTTCCCCCTGGGCTGGGTGACATGGGACCTCGCCGAGTACGTCATCCACCGCTGGTGGTTCCACTGGGAGGGCAGCGGCCCGTTCACCCGGAAGCTGTATGAAATCATTCACGGGTACCATCACATGTACCCGGACGATCCGCTCCGGCTGGTGATGCCGCTCGGAGCGAGCATCCCGCTGGCGCTGCTGATCGGTGGCGGTCTCTACCTGGTGGGGGCGCCGGCCGTGACCATCCCGGGATTCGCCGGGTTCGTCTGCGGGTACCTGTTCTACGACTTCACCCACTGGTCGACGCATGCCCGGAACCCGCGGACCGCGTGGGGGAAGGCGATCCGCGGCCACCACATGGCGCATCACTTCGCCGATCCGACCAGGAACTTCGGCATCAGCCACCGCTGGATCGACGCGGTGGTGGGCACGCTCCGTCGCCGGGATCAGCGGGACTCCGAACCCTCGCCTCGAGCGATGGCGTAGGCCTCCGCAGCCTCAGGAGGTGAGGGTCTGGATAGGGCCGGTCGGGCGTGCGTGAGTGCGCCCCGGGGAGCACCTCCGCCCAGAACTCTCCCCGGCGCTCCTCGGCTTGCTGCTCCAGCTCCGCTCGGAAGCGGACGGCCTCCGCTTGGCTTCAGTCTCCGGAGGAGTCAAGGACGAGCCGAGCGAGGAGCGCATCGTTTCCGAGCTCGACCTCCGGAGCGTTCTTTCCCGCCACGTATCCCGTGGGTTGCGCGCGGCCGAATCCTGCCACCGTCACGCGCTGTCCATGCTGAAGCACGTGGCCCTGAGCCTGCGCCAAGGCGAGTGCGTTCAGGAGACCTGCCGCAGCTTCTGCCTGCTCGCCGACGACCACGGCGACGAGATCGGGCCGAGCGAACTTTCGCATTCCCCGGGTATGGACCAGATGTCGTCCATTCCAGCTGGCGTCGACCTCGAAGGTGACGGTCACTTCCTTCGCGATGTCGAAAGGCCGAGTCGGATGCCAGCTCAGAACCGTGCTGGTTGGCAGGTATTGCCCGGCCATCACGTCGAGGAGAACCGAGCAGCCACGTGCCGAGAGATAGTGAGCGTACGCCCAGCAGGCCTGCAGGGTGGAGAGGTCGGCCGGATCGGGCGTCTCGGTCGCGCGGATGCGAGGTCACCTCCACTGCGTCCAGCGATTCGACCGTCACAGCGCCGTGGTCGCTCCCTTTGAGCGGTTCGGACAGATCGAGCTTCCGAGATGCGAAGAGGAGGAGCATCACCCCTGCGCTGTCTCGAGTCTGCCGATAGGCCGGGCGACTCCCGAGCGGGACGAGACTCATGGTCCCCCGGCCTCGCGGACCCGCGCGTACTGCCTCTGATCGAGGATCCGGCCCTCCTTGATGCACGAGCGGTGGAGTACTCCTTCCAGGACGAAGCCGGCCTTCTCCAGCGCCCGGCACGAGGCGAGGTTGTGTGCGAAGGGCAGGGCGAAGATCCGGGTGAGCGCGAAGGTGTCGAAGGCCTCGTCGCTGAAGGCCCGGATCGCCTCGGTCATCACCCCACGGCCGCGATACGGCGCGCCGAGCCAGTAGCCCATCTCGGCCGAGACCCGCTCCACGTCGGTCCCCAGCTTGAGGCCGATGCTTCCGACCGCCTGCCCGTCGATGACGATCGCGCAGTGGCAGGTCGGCGACTGGCTCAGTGCATGCCCGATGAAACCCGCGGCATGCTCGAGCGAGTACGGATGCGGGAACAGGTCGCGCAGGTTGCGCCAGACCGTGACGTCGTTCGCGTGATGGGCGAGCGAGGGCGCGTCCTCGGAACGGAAAGGTCGCAGCTCGCAGCGGTCCAGCACCCGTCGCATTGCCCACACTGTAGCGCCGCCCGGGGAGCCGGGCGTGGCCGGGGTAGAGTGCGCGCAGTCCCCCTCATGCACACCGTGGTGGTCGTGCCGGCCATCCTCTTCGACATCGACGGGACGCTCCTCGACTCGGTCGACCTTCACGCGCGGGCGTGGCGAGAGGCATTCCTCGCCTTCGGGAAGGACATCCCGTTCGAAATGGTCCGCTCGCAGATCGGGAAGGGCGGTGACCAGCTGCTTCCCGTCTTCCTCTCGCCGGCCGAGCTCGCCGCGTCCGGCAAGGAGATCGAGCGCTGGCGTGGTGACTGGTGGAAGCTTCGGTACATGCACCAGGTCACTCCGTTCACCGGCGTGCGCCCGCTGTTCGACGCGGATCGCAGCCGGGGCTGGACGCCAGTGCTCGCCACGTCGGCCAAGGAGGACGAGCTGTCCTTCTACGTGCGGGTGCTCGAGATTGGTGACCTCATCGAGGCCACGACGAGCAAGGACGACGTTGCCCGGAGCAAGCCGCATCCGGACATCTTCGCCGCCGCGCTGGACCGCGTGCCCGCCCGGGACCGGAAAGGATCCTGGGTGGTGGGTGATTCACCGTGGGACGCTCTGGCCGCATCCCGGCTCGGGATCCCCGTGCTCGGTGTCCGGTGCGGCGGGTTTCCCGAGGAGGAGCTCCGGATGGCGGGCGCGGACCAGATCTTCGACGGGCCGGCGGACCTGCTCGCCCACCTCGATCGATCGCCCTTCGCAGAACGGCGCTAGCTCTTCGCCGGAGTCGGCTGGAAGAGGCCGTTGAACTCGACCAGCGCCTTGTTGATCCGGCCCTTGAGCTCGTTGGAGAGCTCCTTCTTCTCCCCGATCTCCTGTGTGATCTGCGGATACTTCGAGTGGACGAACTCGATGAACTCCTTCGCCCATCGCTGGACGTCGGACGTGGGGACCTCGCGGATCCAGCCGCGCTTCTTCTCGTCGTCACGGTTGGTGGCGGCGTAGATCTGGAGGACCTGGTCCTCCTGCGCCATCGGCTCGTACTGGCCCTGCTTGAGGATCTCCACGAGTCGCTCGCCGCTGGCCAGCGTCTCCTGGGTTGCCTTGTCCAGGTCCGAGCCGAACTGCGCGAACGCCGCCAGCTCGCGGTACTGGGCGAGAGCCAGCTTCATGCCGCCCGCGACCTGCTTCATCGCCTTGATCTGCGCGGCCGAGCCCACCCGGCTCACCGAGAGGCCGACGTTGATGGCCGGACGGACGCCTGCGTAGAAGAGGTCGGTCTCGAGAAAGATCTGGCCGTCGGTGATGGAGATGACGTTCGTCGGGATGTAGGCCGACACGTCGCCGGCCTGGGTCTCGATGATCGGCAGCGCGGTCAGCGAGCCCGCGCCCTCGGCGTCGGACAGCTTGGCGGCGCGCTCGAGGAGCCGGCTGTGGATGTAGAACACGTCGCCCGGGTACGCCTCGCGACCTGGCGGCCGGCGGAGGAGCAGCGAGAGCTGCCGGTACGCGACCGCCTGCTTCGACAGGTCGTCGTAGATGATCAGGGCGTGCATCTTGTTGTCGCGGAAGTACTCGCCAATCGTGCAGCCGGTGTACGGGGCGAAGAACTGCAGCGGCGCCGCGTCGGAGGCATTCGCCGCGACCACCGTCGTGTACTCCATGGCGCCGAACCGCGTCAGCTTCTCGACG
>CAZDSB010000012.1:0-3322 GCA_964507515.1 uncultured Myxococcaceae bacterium | reverse complement strand
TCCGGCTTCACGTCGCGGTGGATGACCCCCTTGCCGTGGGCAGCCGCGAGGCCGCTCGCCATCTGCGCCGCCCAGGCCAGCGCGGTGCTGAGGGGGATCGGGCCACGCAGAAGCCGACTCCGCAGCGACTCCCCCTCGAGAAGCTCGGTGACGAAGTACGGCGCGCCATCGTGCATGCCAAAGTCGTGGATCGCGACGAGGTTGGGGTGGTTCAGCGAGCCGGTGAGGCGCGCCTCCTGCTCGAAGCGACGGACGAGCTCCGAGTCACCGGACAGCACCTCGTTGATCACCTTGAGCGCGATGTCCCGGCCGAGCCGTGTGTCGCGCGCCCGGTACACCTCGGCCATGCCGCCGGCGCCGAGGGAACTCACTACCTCGTAGGGCCCGACCCGGACTCCAGGACGGAGGCGCACGATCCGCAACCTACACCGCTCCCACAGGCGGTGCTCCGAGCAGGTGTCCTGACACCTTGCGGATGACTTCCTCAGAGACGGCGTCGATCGACCCACTCCGAGGGGTGCTCGAGCCTCGATCGGGCTTGCGAGCGGGAACGGGAGCCCCGCCAGGCCAACCGCGCATCGATGCTCCAAGGGCCGGAGTCCCGGAGCGAAGACCCGAGGACTCCAGCCGTTGTGACCTGAGCGGGGGACGGGGGTCGAAGCCGCGAGCCTCGGCTTGGGAATCAGGCGCCGAGATGTCCGCGTCGTCCCTGGGCGTTCAACCCTTTGCAGCCATTGAGAGCAGTGAGGGGCGTGAGGACGCGTCAACACGCCGCGGACAGGGGCGGACGCAGAGTTGCGGGACCCCGCGGGACCCGCAAAGGCTGGGTCCCGGAGGGAGCCGAGGGTCGTGGATCTGCCCTCCCCGCCCCCGCTCCTGACGGTCCGGGAAGTGGCGCGGCGGCTTCGCGTCCGCCCGGTGACGGTCTACCGGCTTTGTGAGCGCGGAGAGCTAGCGCACATCCGCGTCTCCAACGCCATCCGCTTCCGCTTGGAGGACTTGGAGTACGTCGCTCGGAGGAGAGCGCCCGATGGCGGGTGAGCAGATCATCTCCCGCTTCGGCGCACTGTGGCGGAGCACGAACCCCTTCTCTTCTCTCTGAGGGGACGATGGAGCTCCGCGTGATGCCCTGCACCCAGTAGGCCGCCGGTGATTCAGAGGTTCCGCGGCACGCGCCCTGCGGGCGGCGACGGTTCGCAGCAGCACAAGCCACACCGGCAGGCTCGTCGCCGCGAAGTCCTCGCGGACCTTCGCCGGGTCGAGCTTGGCGAACAGCTCGCGCGCCTCGTCCGCGTCGCCGCCCGTCGGGCGGCTTCAGTCCGAAGAGACGAAGGGCGCCGCCGGGGGCCGGCACGAGAGCTCCGCCACGGCCTGGGCGAGGCCATCGATGTCAACGGGCTTCGTGAGGTAATTCTGGAACCCGGCGGCGAGGGCGCGTTGCCGGTCTCCAACCCTGGCCAGTGCCGTGACGGCGACGGCAGGAACATCGCCTCCTCGCGACGCGCCCAGGGCTCTTATCCGGCGAATCAGCGAGTACCCGTCCTCTCCGGGCATCGCGATGTCGCACACGAGAACTGCCGGACCGAACTCCTCGAGGTCCCGCATGGCCTCGCTGGCGGAACCGGACGCGCGAACCTCCGCTCCCATCACGCTCAGCATTTCGACCACCGCCTCACGGCTTCCCGGATCGTCCTCGACCACCAGGACTCGCACGCCGCCCAACACGTCTCTCGAGCTCGCCCTGGTGGACCCAGGCTTCCACGCTGGGTTTCCGGAGGAGGTCGATGCCTCGGCCGCGTCGGAAGGGGCGTCCGTGATCGGAAGGAAGACCGAGAAGGTCGAACCCTTTCCCTTGCCCTCGCTCTCACCGCGCACGGTGCCGCCGTGCGCCTCCACGAGATCGCGGACGATGGCCAGTCCCAGACCGAGCCCGCCGTGTTTCCGGACGGTCGTTCCATCCTCCTGGGCGAATCGCCGGAAGACGTGCGGGAGGAACTCGGGCTCGATCCCGACCCCGGCATCCCCGACGCGAAGGCGAGCGTGTCCGTCCTGCCTGTCGAGGAGAACCGTCACCTTCCCGCTCTCGAAGCTGAACTTGACGGCATTGGCCAGCAGATTGGTCACCACCTGCTGGAGGCGCGTTGGATCGCCCAACACGGGGCCGAGGGTCTCATCGAGCTCGACGTGGAACGTCAACCCCTTCGCCTCGGCGGCTCCTGCGACACCCTCCAGCGCTCCCCGGACGACCGCGCAGAGGTCGACGGGCCCCGGGTCGAGGTTGAGCTTGCCAGCGACGATGCGCGAGACGTCGAGGAGGTCGTCGACGAGCCTGACCTGCATCCTGGTGCCTCGTTCGATGGCGTCGGCCGCACGCTTGATTTTCACCGGGTCAAGGCCCCCCCGCCCGAGCAGCTGCGCATGCATCAACATCGAGGAGAGCGGCGTCCGGATCTCGTGTGAGAGCGTCGCGAGGAACTCGTCCTTTGCCAGATTGGCTCGCTCGGCCTCGCCCCGTGCCCGCTCGGCCTCGTTGACGTGGTGCTTCAGCGCGTCGATGTCGATCAGCGACAGCGTGGCGCCGTCGATCTTGTTCTCGATCGTCTTGTAGGGCCGGATCTGCATGCGGTACCAGCGTCCGCTCCTGTCCTGCACCTCGGACTCGTGCATCTGGTTGGTGTCGATGACCTCGGAGATCTGCTCGTCCAGGTTGTTCAGCTGGAGATTCGACTTGATGTCCTCGAGCGGCCGCCCGAGATCCGTGGGGAGGACGTTCAGGATGGTCCGCGCCTTCGGCGTGAAGCGTCGGATCCGGCGTTCCCGGTCGAGGATGAGGATCGGCACGTCGACGGTGGAGAGGATGTTCATCAGATCGCTGTTGATCTCCCGAACCTCCTGATTCCTGGTGTTGAGCTCGTCGTTGACGGTCGTCAGCTCCTCGTTGGTGGACTGGAGCTCTTCCTTGGCCGTCTCCAGCTCCTCGTTCATGCTCTGGAGCTCTTCGTTCCCCGAGACCAGCTCCTCGTTGGCCGCGTTGAGGTCGTCGTTGGTTCGCTCCCGCTCGTCGATGAGCGAGTGCAGGTACTGCTGAGTCGCCTCCAGCTCGCGCTCGAGCCTGGGGACCTGGCGTCGCCCCGCGCCGGCGGTCGAGCGGCGGGCGGTCCTCTGCAGCTTCGACGCGCTCTGCCGTCCGGCGACCCCCTCGAACAGAACGGCGAACAGCTGCTCCTTGGCCTCGGGCGGGACGGCGAACGGCAGGACGACGATGTCACAGGTGCTGGAGGCCGCGCCGCGCTCGACTTCGACCTCGACTCCCTTGGTCCTG
>CAZDSB010000011.1:0-6102 GCA_964507515.1 uncultured Myxococcaceae bacterium | reverse complement strand
GTGTTGAACCCGCGCATCCGGTGCCAGCGGACGAGGATGTCCTCGAGCGTAGCGGTCAGCGCGTGGCCGATGTGCAGCGAGCCGGTGACGTTCGGCGGTGGGAGGATGATGCAGTACGGCGGCTTGCTCGACCTTGCCTCGGCGCCGAAGCAGCCTGCGGCCTCCCAGCGGCGGTACCAGCGCGCCTCCACCTCCGCAGGCTCGTAGGCCTTCGGAAGTCCCTCCTGATGGTCTTCGGACATACCCGTGAGGGGGGTTGTTTAGCCTTTTCCCTCCCGCTCGCGCATCGTCCGCTCGGCGATTTCTCGCACGATGGTCTCCGCGAGCTGGGGGATCACTTCCCAGGCAATCTTCTCGATGACCTCACGCGAGGCCTTCCCCAGGGCCTCCCGGAGCTGGGCCTCGCCTCCGTCGGCGGCCGCAGGAGAGGCGTCGCTGCCGAGGTCGAGTGACATCTCCTCCGCCGCAGCGGGCGGGGCGATCCGCTGCTCCACCTGGTAGCCCCGGACGGGGGTGTTGGCAGGAGCGGAGAGGCCGAACGGGTCTCGCCCGCGCGCGGCCGCCGGGGCGGCGGGCGCGGCCGGAACGGGTGGGAGCGGCGCGGCGCCCGGCGCGCGTGGGAAGCCACCGGGGGCCATCGGGGCGGCGGGCCGCGCAAAGCCGGACTGCGTGACGAGCGGCATCCCCGGACGGGGCGCGCCCGGGACGGTGCCGCCGCCGAACTGCTGCGGGGGCCGCGGCAGTCCACCCGGAGCCGCCCCCGGCCGGGCACCGGTGACGCCCGGCTGGGTGACGGGACGTCCGAGCGGCTGCGCGGCGGGACGCGGAACTCCGGCCATCGGCGTCGGGGCCGGGCCCGCCGGACGCGGGATGCCGGCCGGTCCGGGCATGGGCTGCGGTACCCCGGCGGTGGGACGGGGCGCGGCCACCGGCGAAAAGGCACCGGTCGACGCGGGGCGCGGCGCCGCGGTGGCCATGGGCTGGCTCGGGCGGGGAACCGAGGGCTGCGACGTCGTGGGGGGCGCCTGGGTCGCCAGCGCCGGACGGGCCGGCATCATCGGCTGCCCGGCGGGGAGCCCGAGCAAGGTACGGACCCGGTCGAGGAACGCCTGGCTCTCGAAGGGCTTGGTGATGTGCGCGTCCGCCCGGGCGGCGCGGGCACGCGCCTCGTCGAAGGGCTCGAAGTTACCGGCCAGGAGCAGCACCGGGGTCGAGGCGGTGGACGGATCCGACTTGAGGGTCTCGCAGACCTCGTAGCCGCTGCGGCCGGGCATCAGCACGTCTGCGATGACCAGGTCCGGGCGCATCTCGCGGGCGCGGGCAATGGCATCGATGCCGTTGTCCACCGCGGTGATCTGGAAGTCCTCGAGCGCGAGCACCATCCCGATGACCTTGCGGACGGTGAGCGAGTCATCGGCGACGAGCAGGGTCTTCGGCATGTCAGCTCGCGACATCTGAGGGGCCGCGCCTCGGCCCTGTCAAGTTCGACGCACCCAGCAGGCGCGTGACGTCCGGCGCGAGCACCACGCGTCCGTCCGCGGTCCGCCACCGCCCCGCCTCCTCGCCGGCTTCGAGCCCGTGCTCGATCCCCAGGACGCGCGAGGCGCACAGGGCCACCTGGATGCCCGCGAGCTCCAGGAGGACCACCGCCGACTCCACCGCCGGCGGCTGTCCGAGGAATGCGGGGAGCGCGTACACCGGCCACAGCGCGCCGGCGTGCGCCAGGAGCCCCGCGATGACTCCGCCGGGCACCGGGAAGGGGCAGAAGGCCGCCAGCACCGGAGAGATCTGCAGTACGTGCTGGAGCGGCACGCAGAACAGCATGCCTCCGGACTCGAAGAGGAGCGCCGGGCCCTGCGGTGCCTCGAGCCAGGTGACGATGCGCGGCGGCGGTGGCGGTAGCATGCAGGTCTGCCCCAGCGCCTCGGCGCGCAGCTCGAGGTACAGCCGGCCCTGATGCTGGAGCGCACCGCGGACCAGCGTGCCGATCCGCTGCGCGAGGTCGCGGGTGAGCTGGAAATGTGGTGCTCCGGCGACGTCCGCCACTTCCGCACCTTCGCGCACGCGCACTGCCACCGTGGGACTGATGTCGAGCAGGACCGCAAGGCCCGGACGCGCCTCGGCTGCCCCGCCCATCAGGGTGGAGAGGTCCTCGAGTGGAAAGACGCCGCGCACGGTCGCCCGCTCGGCGTCGGGGTCGGGCGGCGTCACCTCGAGGACACGCGAGGCCTCGAGGGCGTAACGCGCGGGACCGGCCTCGAAGAGGAGCGCGAGTCTCCGACCTCCATCGTGCGTGTGCGTGGTCATGAAACGCCTGTCCCCGAGGCTATCGCGGGCCGGCGAGATCCTGTCATGCTCGGACCTGGCACGGCGCGAGAGTCGGATGGCGACCATCCTGCTGGTGGACGACGAGAAGGTCGCCCGTACTGTGTACGGCGACTACCTGACCGCCGCGGGTCATACGGTGACCTGCGTCGGCTCGGTGGCGGAGGCGCGGGCGGCGCTGGCGCTCCATCCGGTGGACCTGGTGGTCACCGACCTCATCCTTCCCACCGGTGACGGGATGGAGGTCCTCCAGCACACGCGCGAGCGCTACCCCGGCGTCGAGGTGGTGGTCATCACCGCGCTGGACAAGGTGGACCCGGCGGTGCGCGCCATCAAGAACGGCGCCGCCGAGTACCTCGTCAAGCCGGTGAAGCCCGAGGCGCTGAACCACGCGGTGAACCGGGCGCTCATGACGCAGGCGCTCCTCGCGGAGAACGCCGCGCTCAAGCGTCACGTCTCGCTGGTCGAGGCCGGCCAGCGGCTGCTCACCACCCTGGACCGTCCGCGGCTCGCACAGACGGCGGCCTCTGCCTTCCTCGGACTGTCCGGCGCGGAGGGCGTGCTCCTCTGGACCATCGGCGGCGGCACCGTCCGGCTCGAGGGCTCGGAGGGCGTCCCGGCAGAGGCGCTCCGTCACCTCGTCGTCCGCTACGACGCCGAGCTCCCGGACATGCCCGCCCGTTCCTTCGACGCCGCCTGGCCCGAGGGACCGGGAAGGGTCCTCGGGTTCCCGGTGGGCGAGGCCGGAAAGCACCGCGGCTGGGCGCTGCTGCTGACCCGCGCTCCGGGCACCGAGGGCCTGCGCGAGACGGCCGAATACCTCGCGCGCCACCTCGCCCTGGCGTGGGATCACGCCGACCGCTTCGCGCGAGTGGAGGACCTCGCCTACCTCGACGATCTCACCCGCCTCTACAACGCGCGCTACCTGGACGAGGCGCTGGAGCGCGAGCTGCACGGCAAGGGACCCTTCAGCCTCCTCTTCCTCGATCTCGATCATTTCAAGAGCGTGAACGACACCCACGGGCACCTGGTGGGGAGCAAGCTCCTCGTCGAGGCGGCCCGGGTGGTGAAGTCCTGCACCCGCGATCAGGACGTGGTCGCCCGCTGGGGCGGCGACGAGTACGTGGTGCTCCTCCGCGAGACGGACAGCGGCGGCGCCCTCAAGGTGGCCGAGCGCATCCGCCGCACGGTGGAGTCGCACTCCTTTCTCGCCCGGGAGGGGTACGGCCTGGGCGTCACGGTGTGCATCGGCGTGGCGAGCCATCCCGAGCACGGGGTGGACCGCCGCACGCTCCTCGACCTGGCCGACCGCGCGATGTACCGGGGCAAGCGGACCTCGAGGAACGTGGTCTACGTCGCCACGCCCGCGGCAGAAGAAGTCGTCAAGCGCAGCGGCGCGGCGTAGTGCCTGGCACTAGGTCCGCTTCCGGGCACCGCCCAGGAGTGACGGCGGAGGGCGCTTGTCCTGGTGGCGCGGAGCCGCGTATTCCTCTGGCTTCCCGTGTCCGCGCCCCGCGCCAGGCGGTCTCCGGTCCGTTCCGGGTTCCTGCTCGCACCGCTGCTCCTCGTCTGCTGTGCGGAGCCGCCTCCGCCGGAGGAGCTGCACTTCCGCCTCGGTTATCCCGACCTCCCGAGCTCGCTCCTCATCTACGTCGCCCAAGATGCACGGCTGTTCGCCGCCGAGCACCTCCGGGTGGAGAGCCGGGTCTTCGCCAGCGGCCGCGAGGGACTTTTGGCGACCATCGCCGGCGAGCTCGATGCGACCGCCGTCTACTCGACCCCGGTGGTGCTGGCGGGGATGAGCGGCGAGGACGTGGTGGTCCTCACCACGCTCCACCGCTCCGACGGGCTCACCGGGCTGGCCGTCAACCGGGCGGCGGACATCCGGACCCCGGCAGACCTCCGGGGCAAGCGGATCGGCGTCACACCGGCCACGAGCTCGCAGCTGTCGCTCGACGTGCTGCTCGCGGAGGCTGGCCTGGATTTCTCCGACATCCGCGCCATCCCAGGCCAGCCCAAAGAGCTGATCGCCGCGCTGGAGGACGGCCGTCTCGACGCGGCCTCGCTCTGGGTCCCGAGCCTGCTCACGGCCACCTCGGGACCGGGAAAGGCACGCCTGCTGGTCTCGGACGTCTACAGCGACATGAGCATGCTCGTCGGCCTGCGCCCGCGAATCGAGGCTCGGCGGACCGAGACCCTGCGGTTCCTCCGGGCCCTCATGCGGGCGCAGGCCCTGGTCCGGCGCCGGCCGGGGCTGATCGAGTCGACGCTCCGACCCCGCTTCCCCCAGCTGGATGCGGACCAGCTGGCGATGGTCATCTCACGCTCGCGCTTCGAGCTCGGGCTGTCGAATCTCCTGCTCACCGAGCTGCGCCAGGAGGCGGCCTGGCTCGAGCAGCGCGGGGAGAAGCGGAACGCCAACGTCCGGATCCGGGACCTGATGGCCCCCGCCCTGCTCGAGGAGGTGGCTCCGGAATCGGTCACGCTGCTCAGGGCGCCAGAGCGGGGGCTGCAGTGAGCCTCGCCAGAAAGCTGCTCGCCCCCCAGCTCGTGATCCTGGCCCTGATCATCGGTCTCGGGGCGACCCAGCTCCTGGTGACCAGGGCCGAGACCCGGCACCTCCAGGACACCACCGAGCGGTTGCAACGGACCGGACTGCGGATCCAGCGGCTGGGCCAGCTCTTCAGTGACACCGATCGAGATCTCCTCTCGGAGTACGTCACCCGCAACGACGCCCTCACCCGGCGGATCGCGTTCAGCAACGAGGAGATCGACCAGCTCCTCGAGGAGCTCTCGCGCTCCCAGACGGACACGTCGGCCCGGATCCAGACTCAGGATATCCAGCGCATCCGCGGTCCGCTGGTGGAGGCGCAGCGGTCGGTCCTCGGCTTGGCGTCCGATGCGGAGCGCCGCGTCGCGTTCGTCCGCTGGTGGTTCCTCGACCAGCGGGCCAACGCGATCCTGGCGGATCTCTCCGCGGATAATCTCAAGGGCGCCGACCGGATCCTCGCGCAGGTGGCGGTGACCCGGCGTCGGTCGGATCTGCTGATGCTCGCGCTGACCGTCCTGTGCGGGCTGACGGTCGCCGGGATGACCGCGTACGTCTTCCGCGGGGTGATCGCGCCGCTGGTCCGCCTCACCGCCGCCAGCCAGACGGTGGGAGATGGAGGTGGAGTTCCCGCGCTCGCCGGCAGGCACGACGAGCTCGGCGCGCTCTCCCGCGTGCTCGCCGGAACCACCGAGCGGCTGGTGGCGACCAACGCCGAGCTCCAGGAGGCCCTCGCGCTGAGGGAGCGCTTCCTCTCCATCGCCGCGCACGAGCTGCGCACCCCGCTCACCTCGCTGTCGCTCCAGCTCGCGCTCATCCAGCGGCGGATCGAGCAGGGGGCGGACCGTGAAACGCTCCGCGCCAACGGCGAGGCGCTCGGGCGTCAGGCCCAGCGCCTCTCCCAGCTGGTGGGCGAGCTGCTCGACGTGACCCGCATCCAGCGGGGCCGCCTCGACCTGCACGTCGAGCAGGTCCGCCTCGACCAGCTGGTCGAGGAGGTGTGCGCGCGCTGCGCGGCGCTGCTCGACGCTGGGCAGAACCGGCTCACGCTGGACGTCGAGCCCGAGGTCCTCGTGGAGGTGGACCCCTCGCGCCTGGACCAGGTGCTGGTCAATCTCCTGGGGAACGCCGCCCGCCACGCCCGGGGGGCGCCCATCACCGTGCGCCTGTGGAGCACCGACCGCGAGACGCTGCTCGAGGTGCGCGACTCGGGCCCGGGGATCCCGGAG
>CAZDSB010000010.1:0-6619 GCA_964507515.1 uncultured Myxococcaceae bacterium | reverse complement strand
ATGGACATCGTCGGGGAACAGCACGTATTCGACGGGCACGCCGTTCTTCTTGAGCGTGGACACCACCTGCTCGGCCTCCACCACCGGCACGTTCGTGTCGTTCGCGCCGTGGAGAACGATGGTCGGCGTCCGGATCTTGTCCAGCTTGTGGATGGGCGAGAGCCGCTGGAGCAGATCGCGCTGCGTCTTCGGGTCGCCGTACTCCACGGTGGAGATGGCAGCCATCCACGGCTCGGTGTCGCGGAAGAAGGTCTCGAAGTTCACGATGCCGAAGAGGTCCGCGCCCGCGGCGAACAGGCCGGGGAACTCGGTCAGGCCGGCCATCACCATGTAGCCGCCGTACGAGCCACCCATCACCCCGAGGCGCTTCGGGTCTCCCACCCCCGACTTCACCACCCAGTCCGCGCAGTCCTTGAGGTCCTTCACTCCCTCCACGCGCAGGGGACCGTCGTCGAGCGTGAGGAAGCGCTTGCCGAAGCCGGCGGATCCGCGGACGTTGGGCGCGAAGATCGAGATGCCCTGCGCGAGGAGCACCTGGTAGTCGGGGCGGAAGGCCGGGACCTCCTGCCCCTCCGGCCCGCCGTGGAACGAGAGCACGACCGGTCCGGGACCGCTGCGCCCGGGAGCTCGATAGAGCCAGCCCGAGAGAGGAAGGCCGTCGTGGGCGTCGAAGCGCACCAGCTCGGGACGGACGAGCTTGTCGAGCGCCACGCCGGGGTGCGCGCTCCGGGTGAGCTGCCGGAGCTTGCCGGTCGTTCCGTCGAGCAGCCACACGTCGGTGGGCCGGTTCGCGCCCGCGGCCGCCAGCGCCCAGAGACGGCCGTCCTTCGAGTGGGACACCGCGCCGGCCACATCGAACGGTGCGCCAGTCACAGGGCGGCTCTTGCCGGTCCCCAGGTCCAGCAGCGCCAGCTCCGAGCGTCCTGCCACGTTCCAGACCAGGAGCGCGCGCTTGCCGGTCTCGTCGATCTCGAACTGCTGGAGGTTGGCGTCGGCACGCTCGGCCACGATCTCGATCGGCCCCGGCCGGCCGTCCGCGCCGAGGCGGACGCGAGCGAAGGCGGACAGGTCGCGATCCTTGTCGCTGGACAGCCACACCGTTCGCCCATCGGGCGAGAGGCGGCCGTCGAAGTTGCCCGGGCCCTCGTGGGGCGTGAGCAGCGTCTCTTTCCCCGCGGAGACGTCGTAGAGCAGCAGGTCGTTGCTCCCGCGGGAGACGAGCCGGTTGATGAGGAGCCTCCGGGCATCCCGGGCGACGTCGTCGGCGCCGTTCATTCCCTTCCCCACGTAGGCAGGAGCGCCGAGCGCCGTCGCGTCCGCGGCGAGGAGATACACGTCGGTCGCCGAGGGGTCGCGCTGGTTGCTGGCGACGACGATCGACTTCCCCGAGTGGTCCCAGCCCCCGAGGTAGTTGGTCTCCTTGCCGCCGGCAGTGATGCGCCGTGCCTCGGAGCCATCCGGCCGCATCCGCCAGACCTGGGTGTTCATGCCGCCGCCCGGAGCGACCTGCACCGCGAGCCAGTCGCCTGCGGGAGACCACTCCACGCTGGAGACCGGATCGTCGAAGGTCGTCACCAGCTCGGGCCAGCCGCCCGCGGTCGACACGGTCCACACCTGGGGAGAGCCGGTGACGTTGGAGAGGAAGGCGACGCGCTTCCCGTCGGGCGACAGGCTCGGGGCGGTGGAGCTGCGGATCCCAATCAGTGCCCGCACGTCCCGCTCGAGCGCGGCGGGCGGCGCGGGCGTGGCGGCGGCGAGGAGGAGGAGGGTGAGCAGGGCCATGGCCGGGCACCGTACCGCCCCTCGCCGGCGGCCGAGGCGCCGATTCGGCGAGCGGCGCGTCCCACGCGCGGGACGGTCGGCCCTGGCGAGCTCTCAGTGCACGCCCGCGTCGGGCCCGGTGACGGCCAGCTCGCCGCGGTACCGGCGCGAGCACCGGACGGCGCCACGGAGCCAGAGCAGCGCGCCCTCGGCGAGGAGCGGGGCACGCTCGGCGTCCTCTGCCACCCGCGGCACGAGCACCTCGCGGACCCACACCCGGGTCTCGTCCCCCGTCCCGGCCCGGTCGTCCTCCGCGCCGCCGAGGCCGAGCCGGACGAGCGCCCGTCGCATGCGCTCCATCCGGACCGGGGCGGTCAGCGCCACCGCGCCGAGCGCGCCCACCGCGTGCCAGCCGTAGCGGCGGTTGAGCGCGAACCCCACCGCCAGGTTGGACAGCGCGAGCGATTCCCAGACCAGGTTCGCCGGGCCCTCCGCTCCGAGCACGTGCCCGAGACGGACGAGGCGTCGGGTCTCGTTCGCGGCGGCCGCGGGAGCGATGCCCGGCACGTCCGGCATCCTGAGGCGGGTGAGCAAGACCAGAGCATCGAGCCCGGCCTGTGCAGCGAGCTCCTGACGTACCCACCACCGCGCCTCGCTCAGCGTTGCACGCTCCGCGAGCGGATCGAGCACCTCCGCCGGAGGGTGTCGTCCGTCGTCGACGAGGGCCTCGAACCAGTGCTGGAACCCGGTGGAACCGCGGGGGACGTCACGCGTCCAGGAGCGGAGCGCGGCGCGCTCGGCCTCGATCCACTCCCCCTCCAGGCTGCGCATCCGGAGGTCGTCCTCGATCTCGTCACGCCACCGAAGGGTGGGATGCTCCGCCCGGAGCCTGCGCGCGTTCCAGCGCGCCAGCGTGCGGTGCAGGCGCTCGAGAAGCAGCGGAGACTCGTGTGACTCTCCGGCGACTCGTCCGTCGTCGTCGTAAAGCTCCGGCTCCTTCATCACGACCAACCGTGCGCACGATGCGTCGTCGGAGCCAGAGGCTCTTGCAGGCGAATGATAGATTTTCCGCCGGATCCCAGTGTCGCGTCCCTGACCGTGTTTACCCGCATGTCAGAGACCCCTGACCGCTGGGGCGTAGGCGTCGGAGAGGACCCGCCTTACCTCCAGCGACGTGCAGGCGAGCGCGCAGGGGAACGGACGGAGGTCGGTGCTCCTCGTCGAGGACGACGACGACGTCCGCGAGGCCGTCGAGCAGATCCTCACCGAGGAGGGCTTCCATGTGGTCGCCGCGCCCGACGGCGGCGTCGCTCTCCGGGTCCTGGCCGAGGGGAACCACCGGTTCTGCACCGTCATCCTCGACGTGCTGATGCCGGGAGTGGACGGCGCGGAGTTCCTCGCCCGTGCCCGTGACCAGCTACGGAGCATCCCGGTGCTGCTGTTCTCCGCGAGCCGCCTGCCCGGACACCTGCGCGACGACCCTCAGGTCAAGGACCTCATCCCGAAGCCGGTGGAGGTGGAGGTCCTGCTGGAGAAGATCCGGGCGCACTGCGGCTGAGCGAACGGAGGGGAAGCCGCACTTGGAACAGCGCGCCTCCTCCGGGATTCGGCAGGGCGACGATGGACCCGCCATGCCGCTCGAGGATGCACCGGCTCAGCCACAGGCTCAGACCAAACCCGCCGTAGTGTCGCGAGGAGACCCGCTTGCCGAAGGGGCGAAACACCATCTCGCGCTCGGCCTCGTCGAGGCCGGGGCCGTGGTCGGCGACCTCGAGGAGCGCTCCCTCGCCCTCGCGGCGGACGCGGACCTCCACCGGATCCGCCCCGCCGAACTTGAGCGCGTTGTCGAGGAGGCACGCCACGACCATCTCCAGCCGGCCACGATCCGCGTGCACCGGCACCAGCTCCGGGATGTCGAGGCGCACCTGGTCCGGTTCGGGCGCCACGCGGCGAACCTCGCGCGTCGCGATCACCGCGAGATCCAGGTCCGAGGTGCGCAGCTCGAACGAGCCAGCGTCGAGAGCGGCGATGTCGACGAAGCGGGTCACGAGATCCCGCAATCGCCCGATCTGGCGGCGGAGCGACCGGGCGTGGTCGGGGGCGGCACCCGTCCGCAGGAGGCCGTCGACGGTGAGCTGCATCGCTGCGAGTGGGTTCCGGAACTCGTGGCCG
Organism: uncultured Myxococcaceae bacterium; assembly: GCA_964507515.1. Classification (GTDB taxonomy): domain Bacteria; phylum Myxococcota; class Myxococcia; order Myxococcales; family Myxococcaceae; genus RPRB01. Next base: position 2,686 of record CAZDSB010000010.1, on the reverse strand, counting down.
GCGATGGCGATTAGCTCCTCACGTGAGGCCAGCGCCTCCGCGAGCGCTCGCTGCACCTCCTGCTTATCGAGCTGGACCAGCGCGTCCTCCAGCTCGCGCTCGATCGCGGGGACGAGCCGGGCGAGGTTCCCCTTGTTCACGAAGTCGTCGGCGCCGCGGAGCAGGACCTCGATCGCCGCCTGCTCGCCCACGCTCCCGGAGACGACGATGAATGGCGTGCCCGCCCGCTCGGAGCCCTGGACGATCTCGAGGGCCTCCAGGGCCGAGAACTGCGGCATGCTGAAGTCGGAGAGGATGAGGTCCCACGGGACACGGAGCGCCTCGCGGAGCTCGTCGGCCGTCTCGACGCGGGTCCACTCCACCGACCAGCCGTTCCGGCGGAGGTGCCGCTCCACCAGGAGCACGTCCTCCTCCGCGTCCTCCACGTGCAGCACGCGCAACGGCTTCATGCTCGGCCCAACGAAGTCATCGTGGAGCCGTTGCGCAAGGAGGACGGGCGTCTCCGGCAGCGGCCGCCGCCGAGGCGCACGGCGCGAGGTCTCGGCGGGGGCCCCGGCCTTCGCGGCCGCCCTCCGAACGACAGTCAGCGAGCGGACACCCGCTCGCCCCATGGCATGCCCCCCGGTGTCCACCGGAGGGCCGAGCGCTTCCCGAGCTACCGGTGCAGCCAGTTCCTCAGGGTCGCCAGGAGCTGGTCGGTGTTGACCGGCTTGGCGAGGTAGTCCGAGGCGCCCGCGTCGAGGCACTTCTCGCGGTCGCCCTTCATCGCCTTCGCGGTGAGCGCCACGATGGGGAGGCGGCGGAACCCCTGATCCTGGCGGATGACCTGGATGGTCTGGAAGCCGTCCATCTCGGGCATCATGATGTCCATCAGCACCACGGCGACGTCGGGGGTGGACTCGAGCAGCGAGACGGCCTCGCGCCCGGTCTGGGCGGTCAGCACGTCCATCCCGTGCCGCTCGAGCACGCTGCCGAGCGCGAAGATGTTCCGCACGTCGTCGTCCACAACGAGGACCTTCCGGCCGCGGAGATCCTCGTCGGAGCGATGGAGCTTCTCCAGCATCTTCTGCTTGTGGGCCGGCAGATCGGAGACGATCCGGTGGAGGAAGATCGCCGTCTCGTCGAGGAGCCTTTCCGGCGACTCCACGCCCTTGAGCACCACGGTACGCGCCAGCTCTTGAAGCTGCCGGTCCTCGTCCGGCGTCAGCTCGCGGCCGGTGAAGACCACCACCGGGAGGTCGGGCAGCGTCCCGCGGTCACGGATCCGGCCGAGCACCTCGAAGCCCGAGATGTCTGGCAGGCGCAGGTCCAGCACCATGCAGTCCACCCGCTCCTGCTCGAGGATCTCCATCGCCCGCGCGCCGGTGCCGGCCGTGAGGATGTCGATGTCGTCGTGTGACAGGAGCTCCTGGATGCTGGTCCGTTCGACGTCGTTGTCCTCGACGATGAGCAGCCTCCTCCGCCGCGGGGTGGTGTACTCGCGCAGCTTCTCGATCGCCGATGCGAGCCCCTCGGTGGTGGCCGGCTTGGTGACGAAGGAGAACGCGCCGCGGCTGAGGCCGTGCTGCCGGTTCTCGTCCAGGGTGACCATCTGCACCGGGATGTGACGCAGGTTCACGTCCTGCTTCATGTGGCTGAGGACCGTCCACCCCAGCATGTCGGGGAGGAACACGTCGAGCGACACCGCTCCGGGCCGGAACTCGCGGGCGAGCTCCAGCGCCTCCGTCCCCCTGCCGGCGATGAGCACCTTGAACCCCTGATCGCGCGCGAGATCCGCCAGCACGCGGGCGTAGTGCGGGTCGTCCTCCACCACCAGGAGGCTCATGTCTCCCGGCTGGAGGTCCGCGCGGTCGTCCGGCACCGCTTCGGGGGCCGCCGTCTCCACCACGCGGATGCCCGAGGGCGGGCGCTCCACCAGCGCCTGGCGCGCCAGCTCGCGGACGGGGCTCGACGGGCCCACGTAGCGGATGGGGAGGTACAGGGTGAAGGTGCTTCCCCTCCCCGGGGTGCTCCGGAGCTGGATCTCACCGCCGAGCAGATTGGAGAGCTCACGGCTGATGGCCAGCCCGAGGCCGGTGCCGCCGTACTTCCGGGAGGTGCCGGCGTCGGCCTGCTGGAAGGCCTCGAAGATGATCTTCTGCTTCTCCGGCGCGATGCCAATGCCGGTGTCGGATACCTCGAACGCCACCACCATCGGCGACTGCTGGAGGACGGGGTGCTCGCTGGACCACCCAGCCGGGGCCGCGGAGACCTTGAGGTGCACGCCGCCGTGCTCGGTGAACTTGAAGGCGTTGGACAGGAGGTTCTTCAGGACCTGCTGCAGGCGCTTCTGGTCGGTGAAGGTGCTGCGTCCCAGGTTGGGATCGAGCGAGACCTCGAACGACAGCCCCCGGGTCTCGGCGTCGTGGCGGAACGGACGGGCCACCGTGTCGAGGAGGTTGCTGAAGTAGACGTCCGCCGGCTCCACCGTCACCGTCCCGGACTCGATCTTCGACAGGTCGAGGATGTCGGAGATGAGGTTCAGGAGGTCCGTTCCCGCGCTGTGGATGGTGCGCGCGAAGTCCACCTGCTTGGCGGTGAGGTTCTGCTCCGGGTTCTCGGCCAGCTGCTGGCCGAGGATGAGGATGGAGTTCAGCGGCGTCCGGAGCTCGTGCGACATGTTGGCGAGGAACTCGGACTTGTACTT
>CAZDSB010000009.1:0-2881 GCA_964507515.1 uncultured Myxococcaceae bacterium | reverse complement strand
AGGCGTCGACGCCGCCGAACGGGCCCAGCTGCTCAAGACCGCGGTCTGGTTCGCGGGCCCCTGCTTCATCATTCTGACGGCGCTGTGGTTCTTTCTCGCGGAGAAGGGGGTGATCCCCTCGTGGTTGTTCGTCGTGCTCGTCGTCTGCAACATCCCCCTGACCGCCCTCGGCGTCATCGCGCTGCATCACACGATCGAGGTCGCCGCCAGCGGGCTCGTCAACACGATCACCGCCGCCGGGAACATCGCACCTCCGCGGACCTACCCGCGCCAGGAAGTGCTCATGGTGCGCGGCCAGTTCCAGGAGGCGGCGGACTACTTCCGGGATCATCTCACGGTGGAGCCGGAGGATCATGAGGCGCGGCTGCGCCTCGCGGACCTCCTGGAGCGGAACCTGAATGACCCTACCGGCGCGGAACGACTCTATCTCGAGGTCCGCCAGCGAAGCCCGGAGGCCGGGCATTTGCTCCGCGCGTCCAACGGGCTGATCGACCTCTATCGGAAGGCGGGTCGCAAAGACCGGCTGATGGTGGAATTGGCCCGGTTCGCCGACCGCTATAAAGGAACGCCCGGGGCCGAGGCTGCCGTACGATTACTGACCGAGCTGAAAGCTGAGAGCTGACCGCTACCAGCGAATCGCCGCGCTCCCCCAGGTGAACCCGGACCCGAACGCCGTCAGCATCAGCAGCTCCCCGCGCCGCAGCCGTCCCTGCTCCAGGGCCTCGCACAAAGCAATCGGGATCGAGGCGGCGGTGGTGTTGCCGTACTTCTGAATGTTGTTGAAGACCTGATCGTCCCGGAGCCCCAGCTGTTTCTGCACCATCTCGGAAATTCGTAGATTTGCCTGGTGCGGGATCAGGAGCTTGATGTCGGCGATGCTCAAGTCGTTCGCCTGGAGCGCCGCGTGCACCGACTCCGGCATCTTGGTGGTGGCGTGCTTGAAGACCTCGCGTCCTTCCATTTTGACGCGTGCCTTCCCCGACTCGAGCATGTCGGCGCTGATCCACGGCACGTGCGAGAGACCGGGGCCGTCCATCCACAGCTTCTCGGCGTAGCGTCCGTCGGAATAAAGATGGGTGGAGAGCACGCCCCGGCTGTCCTCCGCGGTCGGACCGAGGATCGCGACGCCGGCCCCGTCGCCGAACAGCACGGCCGTATCGCGTCCCGCCGTCGACACGTCGAGTCCCGGCGACTGAATCTCGGCCCCGACGAGCAGTACCCGCTTGTATTGACCGGTCCGGACCCAGGCGTCGCCGACCGAGAGGCCGTAGATGAATCCGGTGCACTGATCGCGCACGTCCAGCGCGGGGATGTTCGGGATGCCGAGCATCCGCTGGAGATAGACGCCGTTGCCGGGGAAGAAGTGGTCGGGGGAGGTGGTGGCGAAGATGATGCAGTCGAGATCGCTCGGCTGCATCCCCGCTGCCGCGAGCGCCTTGCGGGTGGCCTCGGCCGCCAGCTCGGCGCAGGGGGTCCCGGGCGCCACCCAGTGCCGCTCCCGGATGCCGCTGCGCTGCGTGATCCATTCGTCCGACGTGTCCATCAGTTTGGACAGGTCGTCGTTGGTGACGACGCGGGGCGGGACGGCGAATCCCGTCGCGATGAACTCCGTGCGTGGCATGGACTCCCTAGCGTGAACGACGTGGGCAGGGAAGATTTCGCAGCACCCGACCCTTAGCAAGGTACCAGCATGGACCTCCCGGTGACGGCACAGCAGCTCCAGGCCATCCGGAACGCCAAGCACCTCCCCGACGTCCTGGCACGGGTGCTCGAGAAGGCGTCGAAGGACGGCGATCGGCACCTGCTGCACCTCACATACGAAGAGGCGACGGCGCTGCAGGAGCTCGCCGCCTGGAACGTCCACACCGATGCGTCGGGCGATGTCACGCCCGAATCGCGCCCCTTCGACGACCTCGTCAAAGCCATCCTCACCCACCCGGATTACTGACCATGCGAATGCTTCGCGTCCTCGCGGTTCTCACGCTTCCCGCTTCCCTCATCCCCCTTCCCGGACTCTCGGCCCAGAAACGCGCCATCACCTTCGAGGACTTCATCGGCCTCCCGGTGGTCGGCGATCCCCAGCTCTCTCCCGACGGCAAGTGGGTGGCTTACGCCGTGACCACGCCGTCCCTGCAGGAGAACCGCGGCATCGCACGGGTCTGGCTCGTGGAGGTCGCGACGGGGCAGACGCGGCAGTTGACGCAGGGGCCGGGCTCGGACCGATCCCCGCGCTGGTCGCCCGACGGCAAGACGCTCGCCTTCATCGCCTCGCGACAGAACGGCCCGCAGATCTGGGTGCTCGCCCTCTCCGGCGGCGAAGCGCGCCGGGTATCGAACCTCGCCGAGGGCATTGGGGAGTTCATCTGGAAGCCCGACGGCTCGGGGTTCCTCGCCGTGTCGGACATCAAATGGCCCGAGAAACAGGAGATCGACACCCGTAACGGCGACTATCCGACCGACGCGAAGATCTGGACCGAGCTGTTGTGGCGGCACTGGGACGACTGGCGGGCGGGGAAGCGCCAGCATGTGTTCTCGGTCGCCCTGGCGGACGGCGCGGCGAAGGACCTGACCCCGGTGGATCATGACGCTCCCACCATCGCCACGAGCGGGGACGGGGACTACGCCATGAGCCCCGATGGGAAAGAGGTCGCGGTCGCGATGCACGGCGACGACGTGGTCGCCACCAATACCAACGTCGACGTCTTCGTGCTGGGCCCGGACGGGCAGGGGATGCACAACGTCACGACGTCGAGCCCCGGAGCGGACAACACGCCGCGCTTCTCTCCCGACGGGAAATGGCTGTCGTATCTGTCGATGGCACGGGCCAACGACGAGGCTGACAAGCAACGCCTGATGCTGCTGCCGCGGACCGCGGGCGTGA
>CAZDSB010000008.1:0-4783 GCA_964507515.1 uncultured Myxococcaceae bacterium | reverse complement strand
CCGTCCTCGTTGGGCAGGGCGATCAGCATGAAGTCGCCCCGTGGCCAGATGTGGAGCGCGTTCCGCTCCAGTCGCCAGCTGCCGCCCGGGCCCGCGGGCAACGTGAGCTCCTTGTACCCGTGCGCGAGCAGCGCCTCGTCGGACACGCCCCCGCGCGCCTCGACGACCGCCCGGCGCACGGCGGATCCGGCCCCGTCGGTCCCGAAGACGACCGCAGCCTCGAGCCGCTCGGTGCGCGCGCCGTCCACCTCGACCGCGAGCTCGCGCCGCTCGGGGTCCAGGCCGAGCACGCGGCGCCGGAAGGACAGCTGGACCCGGCCCGTGCGCTCGGCGGCATCGAGCAGCATCCGGTTCAGGAAGCCGCGCGAGATGCTGTGGATGCACTGGCTGTCATCCTTCCCGTACGCCTGGAAGGCGAGGGCCCCGTCGCGGGCGTGGATCATCCGCCCCGGCATCGGGATGGCGTGGGCGAGCGCCTCGTGCTCCAGCCCCACCTGCGCGAGCGCGTGCAGCCCGCGGACGCTGATGGCGAGGTTGATGCTCCGTCCGGCGGAGATCTGCTCCTTGCGGAGATCGGGCCTCCGCTCGAGCACCTGAACCGTCCTCCCCCGTTGCGCCTGGAAGACCGCGAGGAGCGAACCGACCAGACCGGCCCCGGCGATGACCGTCTCCTCACTTCGACTGGACATGGCTCCGGAGGACCTCGGCGAAGCGCACCACGTCCGCGAACCGCGTGTAGAACGGCGCGGGCGCGGCGCGCACGATGTCCGGCTCCCGGTAGTCGCAGACCACGCCCGCCATCGCGAGCCGGTACACGAGGCCGCGTGCATCCCGGACGCGCAGCGACAGCTGTGCCCCGCGCTGCGCAGGGTCGGCCGGGGTGATGATCTCCACCCCGGGCAGGTCGCGGATCATCTGGTCCATCAGGCCGGTCAGTCGCTCTGACTTCCGGCGCAGTGCCGTCATCCCCACCGCGTCGAAGAGGTCCATCGAGGCCCGCAGCGCGGCCATGGAGAGGATGGGCGGATTGGAGAGCTGCCAGCCGTCCGCGCCCGCCATTCCCTGAAACCGCGGCCCCATCTCGAACCGGGTCACCTCGTCGTGGCCCCACCAGCCCTCGAAGCGGGGAAGCCCGCGGGCCTCCCGGTGTCGCGCGTGCACGAAGGCGCCGCCGAGCGCCCCCGGCCCTCCGTTGAGGTACTTGTACGAGCACCACACGGCGAAGTCCGGCCCGTCGTCGTGCAGCTGGAAGGCGAGGTTCCCGGCGCCGTGCGCCAGGTCGAAGCCCACGGTGGCCCCAACTCCATGACCCCCGCGGGTGATGGCGGACACGTCGAAGGCCTGACCGGTGAGGTAGTTGACGTCGCCGATCAGGACCAGCGCCAGCCGCTCACCCTGCCGCGCGATGGCCTCGAGCAGGTCCTCGGGCCGGAGGAGGTCCTCGCCCTGACGCGGAGCGAGCGGCACCAGCGCCTCGGCCGGGTCGAAGCCGTGGAAGCGGACCTGGCTGGCGAAGGCGTAGCGATCGGAGGGGAAGGCGCTGGCCTCGTAGAGGATGCGGTGGCGGCCGGCGGTGGGCCGGTAGAACGACACCATCAGGAGATGAAGGTTGACGGTGAGCGTGTTCATCACCACCACCTCGTCCGGCTGCGCGCCGACGAGTCGCGCGGTGGGGGCGGTGAGGAAGTGGTGGTACGGGAGCCACGGCGAGTTGCCGTGCACGTGGCCCTCGACGCCGCGGCTCGCCCAGTCGTCGAGGACCTCCTGCACCCGGTCCCTCGCCGTTCGCGGCTGGAGCCCGAGCGAGTTCCCGGTCAGGTACACCACCGGGGAGCCGTCACGGGCGGCCGGGAAGAGGAACGAGTCGTGGAACGGAGCCAGCGCGTCGCGCGCGTCCAGATCCTCGGCGAGCTTCTTGCCCTCCTCGACGGTCATCATGAGCGTCCCAGCCAGCGAAGGGCGTTCTCGCCCAGGAGGCGCACACGCGGCGCTGCCAGCTCCGGCACCGAGCGGATGAGCGCCCCGGGCTCGGCCTCGCCGAGCGGGAAGGGGTAGTCGCTGCCGAGCATCACCCGGTCGTCGCCGAACAGCTTCACGATCAGCCGCAGCATGTCCGCATCGTGCACCAGGCTGTCCACCCAGAAACGACCGAGGTACGCGCGTGGCGGGACCGGGTTGTCCACCGCGACGAGATCTGGCCGGCAGTCGAAGCCGTGCTGGATGCGGCCGAGCGTCCCGGGGAATGCGCCGCCACCGTGGGCGAAGGCGATGCGCAGCGCGGGCAGCCGCTCGAGCACGCCGCCGAAGATGACCGAGCAGATGGCGAGCGAGGACTCCGCCGGCATCCCCACCAGCCAGGGCAACCAGTACTTCCGCATCCGCGACTCGCCCACCATGTCCCAGGGGTGCACGAACACCGCCGCGCCCAGCTCGGCGGCGGCGGCGAACACGTCGAAGAGGGCCGGGTCGCTCAGGTTCCAGTCGTTGACGTGGGTGCCGATCTGCACGCCCGCGAGCCCGAGCGTCCGGATGCATCGCTCGAGCTCGCGCACCGCGAGGGCCGGGGCCTGCATCGGCAAGGTGCCCAGCCCCACGAAGCGGCGAGGAGCGCCGGCGACCACGCCCGCGAGGTGATCGTTGAGGAACCGCGCGACCTCGGCGCCGTCCTCCGGCTTCGCCCAGTAGGAGAACATGACCGGCACGGTGGACAGCACCTGGACGTCCACACCGGCGCGGTCACACTCGACGAGCCGCGCCGCCGGCGCCCAGAGGTTCTCCTCGACCTCCCGGAACCGCTGCCCGTCGTCCTTCACCATCTGCGCCCGGCAGGGACCGATGTGCTCGAGGCCGATGAAGCCCCCGTAGCCGAACCGCTCCTTCCAGCGCGGGAGCTCGGGGGGAAGCAGGTGCGTGTGGACGTCGACGACCGGCATGCCGGGGTTCCGTCCTGGGATCTAGGCGCGGGTCGCGCGCGTCCCGCATTTGCCGCACGTGGTGTTCTTCTCGCTGCCGTAGAAGTGCTCGAAGACCGGCGGGAGCTGCTTGACGATGTCGGTGAGGTGGAAGGATTCCCGGTAGAGCTCGTTCCCGCACTTCTCGCAGATCCAGAGGAACGAGTCCTTCTCGTGGTCGAGCCGCCGCCGCTCCAGCACCAGGCCCACGGTGTTGGGAGGACGCTGCGGCGAGTGCGGCACGTTGGGCGGGAGGAGGAAGATGTCCCCCTCGCGGATGTGGACCACGTCTCGCTTGCCGTCCACCAGGACGTGGAGCTGGATGTCTCCCTCGAGCTGGTAGAAGAACTCCTCGCCCTGGTTCACGTGGAAGTCGCGCCGGGCGTTCGGGCCACCCACGACGGTGACCATGAACTCGCGGTCCGCCCAGATCTGCTGGTTCCCCACCGGGGGCTTCAGGAGACTTCGGTGCTCGTCGATCCACTTCTTGAAGTTGAGGGCTTGCAGCGGGGGCATGGTCTGGTCACTCCGGCATCGTCGCGATGCACTTCAGCTCGATGGCGATCGGCGTCGGCAGACGCGTCACCTCCACCGTCGTCCGGCACGGCTGGGCGTCCTTGAAGTACTCCGCCCAGAGCCGGTTGTAGACCGCGAAGTCGTTCTCCATGTCGGTCAAGAAGACGGTCACGTCCACCAGGCGGTCCCAGGACGTGCCGGCGTCCTCGAGGATGGCGCGCACGTTGTCGAACACGCTCTTGCACTGGATCGCGATGTCGTGGTCGGTGACGTTGCCCTGCGAGTCGAGGGTGACGCCGGGGATGTCGTGGCTGCCGCGCACGCGCGGGCCGATCCCCGAGAGGAACAGGAGATTTCCCACTCTCCGGGCGTGGGGGAAGGCACCCACCGGGGGCGCGGCGCGCTGCGAGGTCACTCGGTCCGCCATGGGCCTTCAACCTCCCTGCAGATGGATGCAGACGTTCTGCGGCTCGGTGAAGAAGCGGAGCGCCTCGTGGCCTCCCTCGCGTCCCACGCCCGAGTCCTTCATCCCCCCGAAGGGAGTCCGGAGGTCACGCAGCATCCAGGTGTTCACCCAGACAATGCCGCTCTCCAGCGCGGCGCTGAAGCGATGGGCCCGGACGAGGTCACGGGTCCACACCGATGCCGCGAGGCCGTAACGCACCCCGTTGGCGGCGCGCAGGACCTCCTCCTCGGAGTCGAACGGGATGAGCGTCGCCACCGGCCCGAAGATCTCTTCCTGGTTGGTGCGGCACTCGGGGCCGAGGCCCTCCACGAGGGTGGGCTCCACGAACCAGCCCCCCTCGCAGCGGCCGCTCAGCCGGGCCTGCCGGCCGCCGGTGAGGAATCGCCCGCCCTCCTCCCGGGCCAGCGCGAGGTAGCTCAGCACCTTGTCCAGGTGGGCGCGGCTCACCAGGGCGCCCTGGTCGGTCCCGGGGAGCAGCGGGTCGCCGAGCTTGAGCGCGCGGGTGCGCTCGGCCAGCGCGTCCCGGACCCGCGGGTACACGCTCCGCTCCACGAAGATGCGCGGGCCGCAGAGGCAGATCTGCCCCTGGTTGGCGAAGCTCGAACGCACGGTGGTGGCGACCGCGGCCTCGAGGTCGGCGTCGGCGAAGATGACCACCGGGTTCTTGCCGCCCATCTCCAGCGACAGCTTCTTGAACAGCGGCCCGGCGGTGCGGGCGATCTCCGCGCCGGTCCGGGTGCTCCCGGTGAAGGAGATGGCCTTCACCTCGGGATGGCGCGACATCGCATCGCCCACCTTCGGCCCGAGGCCCTGGACGATGTTGAGCACGCCTGGCGGCAACCCGGCCTCG
>CAZDSB010000007.1:0-2745 GCA_964507515.1 uncultured Myxococcaceae bacterium | reverse complement strand
CGGATCCCTGCGAGGCCCCGATACGTCGCCTCGTGGGTGATCAGGACCGACTGCTCGGTGTAGTCGTCCATCACGGCCTCCACGCCCACCGTCGCCGCCCGCAGGTGATTCTTGAGCACCGCCACGGTCGACGTCGGGCGAGCTCCGCTCTCTGAATTCTTCATGGTCGTTCATCTCCTCGAAGGCGCGAGCCATGTGGCTCACGCACGTTCAAGGAGCTATTCGAGCCGGGAGCGGCCGGCATGACTCGCCGTCCAGATGATCTGCCCGCGCGTCCGGGCCATCACGACTTCCGAACCCCCGGTCCCTCGCAAAGACGAGCGCCTGCGCACGGGACCAGACCCCCAGCTTGTCGAACAGGTTCGAGACGTGGTTCCGGACCGTCTTCTCGCTGAGCGCCAGGCGCTCGGCGATGTCACCGTTTCCCAGTCCTTCTGTGAGCAGCGTCAGCACCTCGCGCTCGGCCTGAGACCGCGGCCTCACCCCACCGGCCGCTGGTCGTCGATGACCTTTCCGTCGTTGGGGAGCGACCGGAGATCCACGAGCTCCACGTCCGCCCGGAGCTGCATCAGCTCCCGGACCGTCCTTGCCAGCGCCTCTCGCAGTCCGGTCCGCTCCTCCGGTGTCACCTCCGCCCGGAGGACCATCTCGTCCACGTCGTCTCGCCGGGTCACGATGACCCGCGCCCGCTTCACCTCGGGATGCCGCCGCACCAGCTCCGCCACATGGCTCGGGTGCACGAAGAGCCCGCGCACCTTCGTCGACTGGTCCGCCCTCCCCATCCAGCCCCGGATCCGCACGTTGGTCCGCCCGCACGCGCTCTGACCACGGAGGAGCGCCGACAGGTCCCCGGTCGCGAACCGCAGCAGGGGATGGTCCGCGGACAGCACCGTCACCACCACCTCCCCCACCTCTCCGGCCGGAACCGGATCTCCAGTCCCCGGGCGGACGATCTCGAGGATCACGTCCTCGTCCAGGATCAGCCCCTCCAGCGCCGGCGTCTCGTACGCGATGAGCCCCGCGTCCGCCGTCCCGTACCACTGCAGGACCGCGACGCCCCGCTCGGCCAGCCCCTTCCGCAGCGCCGCCGGCAAGGCCTCCGCCGTCACCGATGCCCTCCTCAGCGCGGACAGGTCCAGCGTCAGCTCCGCGGCCCGGTCCAGGAGGATCTTGAGGAACGACGGCGTTCCCCCGTAGGCCGTCGCCCGGAACTGTGCCGCGGCGATCGCCTGGGCCTCGGTCGGGGCCGTCCCGCCCGGAATCACCGCGCACCCGAGCGCGTGCGCCGCGGTCTCGACCATCGAGCCTGCGGGCGTCAGGTGGTACGAGAAGCTGTTGTGCACCACGTCGCCCGTCCGGAACCCCGCGGCGCGAAGCGCCCGGGACGCTCGCCACGGATCCAACGTCCGAGGCTCGAGCTCGAACACCGGCCCCGGCGACGAGAACAGCTTCGCCGCCTGCGGCGCCGCGATCACCGACAGTCCCCCGAACGGCGGATCCGCGCGCTGGATCTCCGCGAGCTCCGACTTCCGGACGAGCCGCAGCTTCGCCAGCGCCGCCCGGTCGGTCACCTCCTCGGGCACCACCGATGGATCTCGTCGGCGATAGCCGGGCGCGGTCGCGAACACGTGGCTCACCAGCGCCGGCAACGCCTTCATCAGCGCCGCCTCCCGCTCGTCGGGCGACCGCCGCTCTCTCGGGTCCTCGCGGTCCATGGCGTTGCCTGTCAGGCCAGCCAGCGCTTCCGGCGTCGGTAGTGCTTCGCGTCGCGGAAGTTCTTCCGCCCCGTCCCGCCGAGCCCCAGGTAGAACTCCTTCACGTCGGCGTTGCCGGCCAGCGTCGCCGCGTCGCCGTCCATCACCACCCGCCCCGACTCCAGGACGTACCCGTGGTCCGCGAAGCGCAGCGCCGCCGCCGCGTTCTGCTCGGCCAGGAGGAAGCTCACTCCCTCGTTCCGGTTGAGCGAGCGGACGATGCCCAGGATCTCCTCCACCACCTGCGGCGCGAGCCCCATCGACGGCTCGTCCAGGAGGATCAGCGTCGGCCTCGCCATCAGCGCCCGTCCCACCGCCGTCATCTGCTGCTCGCCGCCGGAGGTGAACCCCGCCATCGCCTTCCGCCTGTCTCGCAGCCGCGGGAAGTACGCGTAGACCTTCTCCAGATCTCCGCGCACCTCTCGCCACCGGCTTCCCCGCGTGTACGCCCCGGTCAGGAGGTTCTCCTCCACCGTCAGGTGCCCGAAGCAGTGTCTCCCCTCCATCACCTGCACGACGCCGCGGCGGACCAGCTCCGACGGGGTGAGACGATCCACCCGCACCCCATCGAAGACGATGCTTCCCTTCGTCACCGCGCCACGCTCGGCGCCGAGCAGGTTGCTCACCGCCTTCAGGGTCGTCGTCTTCCCAGCTCCATTCGCCCCGAGCAGAGCGACGATCCTGCCCCGCGGAAGCTCCAGGGACACCCCCCGGAGCACCAGGATCACGTGGTCGTAGACGACCTCGATGTTGTTCACCGCGAGCAGCGGCCCGGGTGACGCGGGGACGACGGCGGTCACGGCACTAGCTGCCTTCCTTGCTGCAGTCGCGCGGGGTGATGTTGTTCTCCTTCGCGTACTTCATCGCGCTCTCCTCGATCATCGGACGGACCAGAGCCTTGTCCGCCTGGATCCAGTCGCTGATGATCTTCCACTTGGTGCCGTCCCACTGCTGGAACTTCACCGCGCCTCCGCCTTCGTGGTCGGCGCAG
>CAZDSB010000006.1:0-6380 GCA_964507515.1 uncultured Myxococcaceae bacterium | reverse complement strand
CGCCTAGCTCGCTCCGCGACGCGCGACATGTGATCGCGTTGTCACATGGTCCCGCGGGCCGTGTGCCCGGGAAGTCACCCACGCACCGTCGCTGGTTGCGACAACGTTGCTCGTCTATTTCCTCGCGCTTTCGCAGCGAGGAGGGAGCACGTGCGACGCGGCACCCGAGAGTCCCCTGCCCTGCAGCGCCTCCGCTGGTCCATCCCCACCGCCGTCGCGGTCGTCGCCACCGCAGTGGCCTGCGGGACGAGCACCGACGCCAGCTCCAGCACACAGTCTCTGAATGTCCCCTGTTGCGACGGAGGCCCGGGTGACGCCGGCCGCGATGCCGGTCCAGACGGTGGCCGCGACGGAGGCGTGGACGGCGGCCCTCGCGACGGCGGACCCGATGGCGGTCCTCACGATGGCGGGCAGGATGGCGGCCCGCGCGACGGGGGGCCGGACGGAGGCCCGCGCGACGGCGGCCCCGATGCCGGGCCCGACGGCGGAATCTGCGACGCAGCGGCCGCGGGCTTCTACCTCGAGGGGGCAGCGCCGGACGCCTGCAAGTGGAACATCCCCCCGAACACCCGCGACATCTTCCCGGTCAACTTCATCTTCGACCTCGAGGTCGTGAACATCGTCGGAAAGATCCAGGAGACCGACACCCGCACCTACGACAAGTGCCTCTCGGACAAGAAGATCAACGACACCGGCAGCATCCAGGCCTGCGTCCGCGCCGCCGCCAGTCCCGTCGGATGGTGCTTCGCCGGCAGCTACGGGTCGATCAAGGAAGACGGCACATGCAACACGCCGTTCTGCGAATGCGAGGGCGACGATGGCCAGTGCGTCGCTCCCGGCTGCACGATGCACATGGACAACAAACAATTCGGAGCCGGCGGCGGAGCCAACTTCCGCGGCCCCTCAGGGAACTCCATCCCCGTCATCGGCAAGTACATCCCCTACAGCAACAAGTTCAACATCAACGCCAACCTCATCGCTCAGGTCGGCGCCGGCTTCGGAACCGATACCCGGAACGGGAGCAGCCCCTGCTTCAACTGCTGCGCCAACGGCAATCCGAAGAAGGACGACAACACTCACATCAACTTCGAGATCAAGGGCACCATCTTCGCGACCGCGCGGATCTGGAACTACTGCGCAACGCTCACCGTCAACGCCGGCTACTGCTACCAGAGGAACTTCATCGACCGGCTGCAGTGCGACGGAACGAAGACCAACCTCAATCAGAACCTGAACTACGTCTTCGCCTCGCTCGGGAACATCTACGTCGGTGTCTGCAGCGGTGACGGGGACAAGAAGAAGAACGCCCGGGGCGGCATCTGCGCCTACGACACCACGTCAAACACGCTCCGCTGCGGTATCGGGTGGCTCTCGGTCAAGATCCCGGTCCCCGGGGACGTCTCGTACGACTTCGGTAGCGGCGCCACCACCGACATCTGCCTCTTCTGAGCCAATCCATGAACCTCCGGAACCTGCGTCCCTTCCGCTCCACCGCTCGCTGGGCCGTCCTCGCCGCGCCGGCCCTCCTGGCCGTCTCCTGGCTCGGCCTCGCTCGCGCGCAGTCCGACGTGGCGCCTGCCGGCCCCGCGTCCCTGCTCCCGAACACCTGCTTCGAGGGCTCGAGCGCCACGCCGTACGTGCAGCCGGTCGCCTTCGCGCCCTCGGCCGCCTACTACGTCAAGGCCTACCCAGCGGCGAACGGGATGATGGACGTGCGCGTCTCGAACGGAAGCCGCGAGGTGTCCGTCTACACGGGCTACGTGATGGCCTTCGAGGCGGACTACATCGCCAGCCAGCACAGCACGGTGTTCGCCGCGACGGTGTCCGACACCCGATGCGGAGCGATCAGCATGGTCTACGTGCGAGCCGGCCAGGTGGACGACGGCGCGACGGCGGTGCGGCACCCTTGGACCTACCGCTCTCCCCACGCGACGGCGGCCTTCCACCGCGACATCTGCGACACGAGCCCGACCCAGACCATCGTGGTGATGGAGGGAAATCACCCGCTGGTCCCCACCGACTCGCCGTACCTTCCCGGGCCGGATGGGCGGACGGCGCCCGCGAACTGGGGCGCGCGGATGCAGTGCCCCACGTTCCGGTGGACCGCCGCCGGTGGGTTCGTCTCCTCCGGGCTCCAGAGCTGCGGGAGCTGTGCGGAGCTCGACGGCACCGCATGCACCGACCCCTGCTACAAGACAGCGGGAGTGATGCGCGCAGGGCAGTGCGATCTGACCGCGGCCACGCCGCTGTGCAACCAGGCCGCGGGACAGGTCTGCTCGCTCTCGGGGACCACGCCGCAGTGCGTGCCGTACTGAGCGGAGTGCCGGTCCGCAGACGCCGTGCCTGGGGCGCTGCCTTCCTGGCGGTGCTCCTCGGCGGACTGGTCGTCCTTCAGTGGCTGACGTTCCGGCCGCCGGCGGGCGCCGACATCGAGCTCTTCGCGCGGGTCGGGGCGATCTGGATCATCCTGCTGACCATCACCGGGCTCGGATACGGGCGCCGGAGTCCGTGACGCCCGGCTAGCTCTGATGCTGGCAGGGGTGCCAGACGAAGATCTGCTCGTCCCCGGCGAGGACCAGCGAGCGCCGCTCGACGAGTAACGGAAAGGCTCGATCCTTCCGGCAGATCGCGAGCCGCTCGTCGCGCACCCCCTTCTCGCAGGCCGGCCAGGCACAGGGGAGCATCCGTTCCGGAGCCTCAGGGTGATGCTGGCGCGCATGCAGGCAGGCCCCGGAGCTGCCGTCGAGAGCGATGGAGAGCGTGGTCATGAACGCACCGACCACAGCCACCGACCGTTCTGCCGGAGCTGCTCCCGCCCGAGCACGGCGCGTCCGGAGGAGGCAAGCTCCTCGAGCAAAGGTCGGAGCTGCGGCATCGAGAGCCCGGTCGTGTGGACCAGTTCGAGCGCGGTCTTCCCGCCGTCGCTCAGCTCGTGCAGTACGCGGTGCATCCGCCGCTCTCTCGCGTGACGCTCGGAGCGCTCCTCCATCCGCCTGAGGCGCTCGGGCCCCACGCACTCCAGGCACTCCCGCGTTTCCACCAGGCGGTCGGCACAGCCGTGACGGCGGCAGATCGTGCCGAGATAGATCAGCGGAGCGGTCGTGCGCATCGACATGGCCAGCCTGGGCGGCGGCGAGTTCGTGCGCAGCCCGCGTGCCGCCAACCTGACACGTTGCGCCCTCACTCACAAGCGACGGCCCGCGATTGGTCACGAGCCGCCGTCCCTGATACGGAGGTCTCATGGCCAGAATTACCGTCGAGGATTGCGTCCAGTTTGTCGATAATCGCTTTGCTCTCTGCATCCTCGCGACTCGCCGGGCCCGGCAGCTCGCGGCCGGCGCCACTCCCCACGTCGAGGCGCAGCGCAACAAGGCGGCCGTCGTCGCGCTTCGCGAGGTGGCGATCGGAAAGGTCCGCTTCGAGGGGGACGTCCGGGAGGCGCTCTCCCGGCCGCCTCCAGCCCGAGGAGTGCTCGAGGCCGCGGTCACCGCGACCGAGGCCGACCGGGCCAAGGGGCGGGATCCGTTCCGCCGATAGGCGCGCGCCGGTCTCGCTCAGCTCTTGCCGTACTCGTCGCGACGCTTCCACCACAGGCCGTCCCCCTCGTTGCGTCCCTTCGGTGCGCGGTCCAGCCACTGATACATGCCCCAGAGGCCGTCGAGCCCGCGCGAGTAGGCCGAGTACGTGTGGTAGACGACGCCGTCCTCGACGGCGAACGCGCTCATGCCCGGCCGCTCGCGGACGTAGGTGGCCGGATCGGTACCCGCCATGGCCGCGAACTCGGTCACCGGGCCCTCGCCGTCGCTCGCCTGCCACTTTCCCTCGCGCCGGAAGTTGTACTCGGCGCCGCCCTTGCGCTGCTGCTCCTCGGTGATCCGGACGGCGAAGTCGTCGTTGAAATCGCCGCCGAAGGAGGACGCCCACGGGAATTCCCACCCCAGCCGCTTCCTGTACGCCTGAAGCTTCGCGAGCGGTGCTCGTGACACGGCCGTCAGCATCACGTCGTGGTTGGCCAGATGGATGGCGAAGCCATCGAACCCGTCCGCGATCGCCGAGCACGACGGGCACCCTGCCGCGTAATCGGGTCCGAACATGAAGTGGTAGACGAGCAGCTGCGAGCGGCCCCGGAAAAGGTCCTTCAAGCTCGCGGGGCCGTCGTCGGTCTCGAAGCGGTACGTCTTGTCGATGCGCACCCACGGCAGGTCCTGTCGCCGGCGTGCGAGCTCGTCGCTGCGTCGCACGTGCTCCTTCTCCGCCTGCAGCAGCTCGAGCCGCGCTGCCCGCCACTCCTCGCGTGTTCCGGTCCTGTGCTTCGTCATGGTTCGTGTCTCCGTGCTGTCCGGTGACCAGCCACCGTCACGGGGGCAGATCTAGCGGCCGGGCGCCAGTGGCCGGGAGTGACAACGGTGACGGGATTCAGCCCCGCTCCTCGGCGTTTCGGCGAGTGTGAGCCGGGGCGCAGCCGGCGGTCCATCTCGGGGGACGCGCAGTCTGGGCGCCGGGACGCCTGGTTCGCGCCTCTCCTCGCGAGGCGCTGGTACGTCCCTCGCAAGGTCGGACGGCGTGCTTCATCTCTTTCATCTCGGCCCTCTCCCCCGTTCCAGGCGTCGGACCTGGCTCGTCGGAGCCATCGACGAGTTCGGCGGGTTCCTGACACCCATCGCCGACAGGACACTCGACAGGGCGCTGAAGCGGATGGTCGAGGGTCACGACGGCGAGGAGATGACGCTGGAGCCGTCGCTCGCCGCCTTTGCTCCCGGGCTCGGCGTGCCAGTCGGGCCGCGGCCGGACTATCTCGAGGACGCGCCGGCCGTGCTCGCGTTCTCCACCGTGAACGCCCACGAGGGGCTTCCGATGGGCACCTTCATCCGGGAGTTCCTCCAGGCCTGCTGGAGCTACGGCTCGGTCGGTCCGTGGGAGCGGTACCGGGCCGATCAGCCGTTCTCCGTCCGCATCCTCGCGCGGAACAAGACGACGGCCCGCGAGGCGATCGTGACCGGCGCCCCGGGCGAGCCCCGCGGCCTCGCGCTCTACGACAAGCCGGGAGACGCGCTCCGCGGTGTCGCCGCGCTCCGCAGAGGCGACATGCGCGCGGCCCAGAGGTGCGACGCGACGGCCCTGGTGTTCGAGGCGAAGCCCGAGTGGGCGCTCCAGGCCGTCCACGCCGCGTTCTCCCTGCCCGAGTTCCCCTTCGTCTTCAGGACCCGGGGCGGCTCGCTCCGGCCGGCCACCGAGACCGAGCTCGGGGCGCTCACCGCTGCCCTCACCGCGGTGACGCTCCTCGTCGCGGATCCGCCGGCGCCCGGGAAGCCCGTCGAGGCGGTGCTGGACATCGACGGGTACGAGTACCGGGCGGTGGCCTCTCCACCCGGGCCGTCCCCGGTGCTCGAGGCACCCACGTCGTCGCCGGGCAGTGCGGGCGGCCGAGGCGGCCCGGGCGCGGCCACGGGCGGGCCCCGCCTCCTCCCGGTGCCTCGCCGCGAGGACATGAACTGACGCGACGTCAGGGGCGTGAGTAGTTCGAGTCGAACGGCACGGACCAGGTCACGCCGTTATCGCTCGTCGCCTCCTGCCAGTAGCGCACCACCGTCGGGCTGGTCTGCTGCCACAGGAACCGGGTCGTCGGCGTCTGATAGAGCACCATCCGCGTCCCGTCCCAGGTTCCGATGAGGATCAGTCGCGTGCCGCGCTGATCGATGTACGTCTGGTGCTCAGTCCCTCTGCGGGCCGGGCCACACCACGCCGAACGTTCCTCCCTTCGCGATCGGCGCCAGCGCGTCCCGGGTGGCGACCTCGACGGTCCCCTGGGGATCGGCTCCCAGACGGAGTTGTTCAGCGCCGCGACCCGGAGCTCCGCCTCCTCCACCCCCGAGGGGCGTTCGCGGCGTTGTACCGGAGTCGCAGGGTCGCCGGCGTCGCGAAGGTCGTCTCCGGCGGCGCTCCGGCAGGGACCACGGCTTCCTGGTCGGCGAGCGGACCGCGACCGGCATGGACGTCCTCCGCCTCGATCCGCGCACCGGCCGCCGCGCCTTCGTCCGGCGGCTCACTCCCGCGGATCCGACCGGTGGGACCGGGATCTCGCGCGTGTACTGACGCCCGACGGGAACCCCTGGGCGTACAGCGTGACCCGGCGTCTCTCCGACCTCTACGTCGTCCGGGATCTACACGCTCTGACTGCGGCGGATGGCTCACGGCCCGCGCAGAGCGCCTCGATCCGGCACGTCTGTTCGCCCCGGCTCCGCCGCAAGCCCTTTCAGCAGAAGCCACGCGCCCATCGCCAGCTCGAAGAAGAAGATGGGCCCTCCGTAGATCGCGACGGGGATCACCTTCCCGAGCTCGGGAGAGATGATGAAGGAGAACGAGCAGATGCCCATCAGGAG
>CAZDSB010000005.1:0-5446 GCA_964507515.1 uncultured Myxococcaceae bacterium | reverse complement strand
GCCACCAGCCGGGTCTTCTCCTCCAGGGTCCGGAAGAGGGCCCTCATCCGCTCGACGTCCGCGAACTCCGGAGCCTCCAGGAAGCTGCCGGTGCCCTCGATGAAGACCTTCTCGGTGGGCGGGAGCCCCGTGGCCAGGAGGCCGAGCTTGAGGGCCTTGGCCACCAGCTGGTCGTAGGCGGCCTGGTCCTGGGCCAGCTCCTGCTCGATCCGGCCCCGCACCTGCTCCAGGGGGAGCTTCTCCAGCAGCTCGCTCAGGTAGTTGGACGCCCGGACCAGCTCCTCCTGGGACATCTCGAAGTCCAGCGCCACCGGACGGTTGTGCACCTGACCGTCCTGGTCCACGAGGATGGCGAGGACCCGCCCCTCCCGCAGCCGAACGAACTCGATGCGGTGAAAGGTCCCAGAGGTCGGCCGCGGGGTCACCACGACACCGGCGTGCCGGGTGAGGAAGTGCAGAACCCGCCCTGCCTCCTGGAGGGCGTCCTCGAGCGGGGCGCCGCTGGGGATGCCGCGCTGGATGAGGTCGCGGTCCCGGGGATTGGGGTCGCGGAGGCGGATCAGGGTGTCGACGTAGAACCGGTATGCACGGTCGGTGGGAACGCGGCCAGCCGAGGTGTGCGGCTTCTCGAGGTACCCGAGGTCCTCCAGGTCTGCCATGACGTTGCGAAGTGTTGCCGAGGACACCTCGAAGCTCGAGGTGCGGGCGAGCTGCTGGCTGCCGACCGGACCACCCGTGGAGATGTACTCGCGGATGATCGCGTGCAGGACGTCGCGGGCGCGGTCGGAAAGCGGCTCGGCCATGGCGGCTCGACGACACAAGCGTAGGCAGGTGCGGCGGCCGTTTCAATGAGGGGTACAGACCCTTCCCGGCTTCTCCGGGGGGTTTGTCAGCCCCATTCCCTTTTGTCAGCCCCTGGGGCTTTATCCGGCAGCACACGTTTGCAGTGGATGCCGCCAGGAGGGCGCATGAAAGCAAAGGATGTCCTGGGGCTCGCCAAGGACCGCGGCGCGGTGATGGTGGACCTCAAGTTCATGGACTTCGTCGGGCTGTGGCAGCACTTCACCATCCCGCTCGCCGAGCTGAAGGAAGAGATCTTCGAGGAGGGACTGGGTTTCGACGGCTCGTCGATCCGTGGCTGGGCGGAGATTCACGCCTCGGACATGCTGGTGATGCCGGACCCGACGTCTGCGGTGATGGATCCGTTCATGAAGGATCCGACGCTGAGCCTCATCTGCAACATCTCCGACCCGATCACCAAGGAGCCGTACGGACGCGACCCGCGGAACATCGCCATCAAGGCGGAGAAGTACCTGCGTTCCACCGGGATCGCCGACACCGCGTACTTCGGCCCGGAGGCCGAGTTCTTCGTCTTCGACGAGGTGCGCTTCGACAGCAAGCCGAACGCCTCCTTCTACGAGATCGGCTCCAGCGAGGCGGCGTGGAGCACCGGCAAGGAGGAGGGCAACCGGGGCTACAAGGTACGCTACAAGGAAGGGTACTTCCCGGTCGCGCCGCTCGACAGCCAGCAGGACATCCGCACCGAGATGTGCCGCGTGCTCGCGGACGTGGGCATCGAGGTGGAGCGGCAGCACCACGAGGTCGCCACCGCGGGCCAGGCGGAGATCGACTTCCGCTTCAACACCCTCGTGAAGTGCGCCGACAACCTCAGCTGGTTCAAGTACATCGTGAAGAACGTCGCCTGGCGCCACGGCAAGACGGCCACCTTCATGCCCAAGCCGCTCTTCGGGGACAACGGCTCGGGGATGCACACCCACCAGTCGCTGTGGAAGAACGGCAAGCCCCTCTTCGCCGGTGACGGCTACGCGGGCCTGAGCGAGATGGCGCTGTATTACATCGGCGGCGTCCTCAAGCACGCCCGCGCGCTGGCGGCGATCTGCAACCCGACCACCAACAGCTACAAGCGCCTGGTGCCGGGATTCGAGGCGCCGGTGAACCTCGCCTACTCCAGCAGGAACCGGAGCGCGTCGATCCGCATCCCGATGTACAGCCCGAGCCCGAAGGCGAAGCGGCTCGAGTTCCGCAGTCCCGACCCGTCGTGCAATCCGTACCTCGCCTTCGCTGCGCAGCTGATGGCCGGCCTGGACGGCATCGAGAACAAGATCGACCCGGGTGAACCGCTGGACAAGGACATCTACGGGCTGTCGCCGGAAGAGCTGAAGGACGTCCCGAAGATGCCCGGCAGCCTCGAAGAGGCGCTGGACTGCCTCCGGAAGGACCACAAGTTCCTCCTCAAGGGCGACGTGTTCAGCGAGGACGTGCTCGAGACCTGGATGACCCTCAAGATGGAGAAGGAAGTGAACCCGGTGCGGCTGCGGCCTCACCCGATGGAGTTCGCGCTCTACTTCGACATCTGAGGGAGCTTTGGAGCTGGCGCGCGGGCCGCTCGATCCTCGGCGATCGGGCGGCCCGTCGCGTTTCTCGGAGGTGCGTACTACGACGGCCGGGGCCGGTTCGGGGAGGGCTTCATGATCGCGAGGATCGGGCGGCTGTCGCTCTGGGTGCTGCTCCTGTGCGCGTTCTCCGCTCCGGCACGCGGACAAGGCGCCTCGAAGCCGAAGGTCAGGGCGATCACCGGCTTCGTGAGGCTGGACCGCGGCCAGCTCACTCAGGAGATCGGGGACACGCTGACGGTCCTCCGCGGCGCGAAGCGCGAGTTCGAGAAGCAGGGCTACGTGGTCGAGTCCCTCCGCATCGTCACCCAGCCGCTCGGAGAGCTCGTCCAGGGGTTGTCGGACGCCGACGCGCTCGGTCTCCTCCAGCGCTTCGATGCGCTCTCGACGAAGGAGGACTTCCTGCCCGGGGTGGGCCCGGCCATGCTGCGCGACTCGGACGATCCGCGCGCCATGCGGATCCTCGCCCGGGCTCTCTCGACGCTTCCCAACATCGAGGGAAACGCCGTGCTCGCCGGGGAGGACGGGATTCACTGGAAGGTGATCCGGGAGAGCGCAGCGCTCCTCCGCGACATCACCGAGCACAGTCCCGGGAGCATCGGAAGCTTCAACTTCACGGGGACGGCGATGCTGCAGCCCTACGCGCCCTTCTATCCCGGGGCGTACCACACGGGTCCGGGCCGGCAGTTCTCCATCGGCTTCGAGGGAGCGAGCGTCGTGCAGGAGGTCTTCTCGGCCAGGCACGGCGACTTCGACGGTGCCGTCGCCGAGCTCACCAGGCAGCTGACCGTCCACGCGAAGGTGGCCGAGTCCATCGGTCAGCGGGTGGCCGCCTCGAGCGGCTGGACCTTCGTGGGCGTGGATCCGACGCCCGCGCCCCTGGCCGACGTGTCCATCGGCGCAGCCATCGAGTCGTACACCGGCGCCCGGTTCGGCTCGAGCGGGACCATGACCGCCGCGCTGATCATCACCACGGCGGTCAAGGCCGTCCCGGTCAAGCAGACTGGGTACTCCGGGCTCATGGTTCCGGTGATGGAGGACAAGGTGCTCGCGCGCCGCTGGGCCGAGGGGACGATCGGCATCGACTCGCTCCTCGCCTACTCCGCCGTCTGCGGCACGGGTCTGGACACGATCCCGCTGCCTGGTGACGTGAGCGAGGAGCAGCTGAGCCGGATGTTCGGCGACGTGGCCTCCCTCGCCTGGAAGTGGCGCAAGCCGCTGTCTGCGCGGCTGCAGCCGGTGAAGGGCAAGAAGGCGGGCGATCAGACTGAATTCAAGGATCCGTACCTCTTCAACACCACGATCCGCGCCCTGCCCTGAGAATTCTCTCGCCCAGCGTCAGCGCTTCTCGTCTCGCATCGGCTTCAGCGCGGTGGCCCACCGGTGCAGCTCGTCGAGCATGGACGCCGCCGACTTGTCCTGGGCCTCGGTCGGAGTGAACGTCCCGCCGGCGATCTGTTTGGTGACGAAGGGGATGGCCACCTGCTCGAAGATCGGCATCACCTTCACGGTCGTGAGCGGGAGCTTCGCCATCTGCGTCGAGCGGAGCCCGCCGCTCACCCCGCCATAGCTCACGAAGCTCGCCGCCTTGTAGTTCCACTCCGCGTAGACGAAGTCGATCGCGTTCAGCAGCGTCGGCGGCATCCCGAAGTTGTACTCGGGGGTGACGAAGGTGAAGGCGTCCGCGGACTCGACGCTCTTGCTCCAAGCATGCGTGTGCGGCTTCGTGTACTTGCGGAGCTTCGGGTGCTCCGGCTCGTCGAGGAGCGGAAGCGCGACCTCATGGAGGTCCACGAAGACCACGTCGAAGCGCCCGTGAGCCACGGCCCGCCTGTGGAACCACTGCCCCACCGCCAGGCCGACCCGCTCCGGCCGGGTGCTGACCACGACCACGTTGAGCTTGAGCATGCGCGTTGCCCCTCCGCCGCGCGGAACATAGGCAGCGGCCGCGCAGGAAGCGACGCCGGTCCTCAGTGCTCGACGCGGGTGAACGTCGCAACCCAGCTGGTCTCCCGGGTGACCTCCGAGAACACGAGGCGCACGCAGACCAGAATCGGCCCTCAGCTCCAGCGGCACTCGGGCTGGCGGGTACCGGGTCGGGTCATCACGATCTGGTACAGCTGCATGAACCGGGCGCGGAACGCTCCCGCGGACGAGAGCAGGTAGTAGCGCCAGATACGCCGGAACCGCTCTCCGTACCGGATCCTCAGGGTCGGCCATGCGCGCTCGAAGTTCCGGGCCCACGCCATGAGCGTGCGTTCGTAGTGCGGGCCGATGTTGTGGACGTCCTCGGGGACGAACAGCCCATCCATCGCCTCGCCAATCTGCGCCAGCGACGGAATGGCGGCGTTGGGAAAGACGTAGCGGTGGAACCAGGCGTCGATCAGGACCTGCCGACGGTTGCTACCGATGGTGTGGACGAACGCCACGCCACCCGGGGCGAGGCAGCGGTCGACGGTCTCCATGTAGACCCGGTGGTTCTTCGGGCCGACGTGCTCCAGCAGGCCAATGGAGACGACGGCGTCGTATCGCCCGCGCGCCTCACGGTAGTCCGCGAGCCGGAGGTCGACCGGCAGTCCGCGGCAGAGCTCCCGGCCGAGGGCCACCTGCTCGGGCGAGACCGTGTAGCCGGTGACGTGGACACCGTAGGTCGCCGCGGCGTGGCGCGCGAACGTGCCCCATCCACATCCGAGCTCGAGCACCCGCATGCCCGGA
Organism: uncultured Myxococcaceae bacterium; assembly: GCA_964507515.1. Lineage (GTDB taxonomy): Bacteria > Myxococcota > Myxococcia > Myxococcales > Myxococcaceae > RPRB01. The sequence continues at coordinate 317 of CAZDSB010000005.1, read as the reverse complement.
GCCAGGTTCAGCTTGCGGCAGACCAGGTCCAGCTTCGCGCGCTGGGCCTCGTCGAGATCGCCGGCCCATTTCCAGTAGGCACAGGTGTAGGCGAGCGTCTCGCCGAGCATCGCCCGGTAGAGGTCGTTCCCGATGTCGTAGTGGCGCTGCACCGAGCGGCGGGCTCGCACGGTGCTCTGCAGATTCAGCAGCCGGGCCGCCGCCCCGTGGAGCGCGCCGCGCCAGCTCGGCAGCGGCCGGTTCACGCCCGCCCAGATCAGCCGGGCGGTCAGCTCGTCCAGCGCGTCGGTGTCCCACTGACCGTCCACGTAGGATTC
>CAZDSB010000004.1:0-3585 GCA_964507515.1 uncultured Myxococcaceae bacterium | reverse complement strand
GTCTTGGAGCTGCTTCACCGAGGCCTGGAGCGTCCGCACCTCGCTCTTGGTCGCCGCGTCCGAGGCTGCACAGCCCATGGCAAGCGGGACGAGCAGGGTCAGGACGGTCGAAGGACGGACGCGGAGCACGGGAACACGAGGGATTTCCCGAGTCTACGAACCGCGTTCGAGGAGGGTCAAGAAAGGGCGCCCGGGGCGATGAAGGCGAGGTGGCGGCCCGTCCCACCCCGGTCCCTGCGGTGCGAGAAGAAGCGCGCGGAGTCGCAGGAGGTGCATCCTTCGACGTCCTCGATGTGCGCAGGGGCGATCCCAGCCTGTTGCAGTGTCCGTCGCACCGCCATGCGGAGATCGAGGTGGGGCCGCGGGCCGGGCCGCTGCACCACGTCCGCGCCGAACGCGGCGACGAAGCGCTCCGCCAGGTCCTCCCCCACCTCGTAGCAGCAGACACCGATGCAGGGACCGATGGCCGCCCGCAGCGTGGCGGCGCCACTCCCCGCGCCCTCCAGCGCCCTCACCGCCTTCTCGGCGACGCGGTCCACCGTTCCCCGCCACCCCGAGTGCACGGCGGCGACCCGCGCTCCGTCCGTGCTGCCGAGGAGGATGGGAACGCAGTCCGCGGTGCGGATGCCGACCCAGACACCGGCCGCCTCCGTCCACAGCGCGTCGGCCTCGGGAAGCTCGCCCGGCCCGCCGTGGACCACCCGCGTGCCGTGGACCTGCTCGGCCAGCACCAGCCGCTCCGGGGACAGGCCCGCGGCGGCCGCGAGCCGGAGGCGATTCTCGCGAACGTCCGGTGCCACCTCTCCGGCCGGGCCGAGATCGAGCGAGGCGCGCCTTCCCGTGCTGACGCCGCCGGACCGGAGGGTGAAGCCGTGCCGGAAAGGAAGGCTCCGGGCGACGAGGAAGAGCGCGCTGTCCACCACTCGCCCGGAAGCTACTTCATTCTCAGGCCCCGGGAATCGTCAGGGCACGGAGCAGCGAGCTCGCCTCGCGGTTCTGCAGCTGGATCTGCACTCGGAGCAGGATGGTACTGCCGGGCTTCGCGTCCTTGAGCACGCGCGACAGGTCGTCGGCGGAGCCGATCTTCCTGCCGCCGGCCTCGGTGACCACCATCCCCGGCGCGAGCTCGGCCGCATCGGCCGGAGAGCCGGGCTGGACTTCGGTGATGACCGCGCCCCTGGTGGGCAGGCCGTTCGCCTCCGCGGTGCGGGGGTCGATGGTCTGGAGCGTGAGCCCGATGCGCTGGCGATTGCTCTCGTCTTTCTGGCTCTTGCCGCCAGGCCGCGGCCCACCGGCGCTGCCCACCTTGTCCAGGTCGCCGGGGCGTGAGGTGAGCGTGACCTTCACGTCCTGGGACTTGCCGTTGCGGATGAGACCGAGAGTGACGCTGGCGCCCGGCGGGCGAAGCGCGACGGTGCGGGACAGGGCCGAGCTGCTCTCGACCTTCTTCCCGTCCAGCGAGACGACGACGTCGTCGGCCTTGAGGCCGGCCTTGTCGCCAGGGCTGTTCTTGGTCACGTCGTTGATCAGCGCGCCCGAGGACTGGGGCACGTTGAGCGCCCTGGCGAGCTCCGGGGTGAGGTTCTGCAGCCGGACGCCGATGTAGCCGCGAGTCACCTTCCCGTTCTTCTCCAGCTGCGGGATGAGCGCCTTGGCGAGGTTGCTGGGGACCGCGAAGCCGATGCCCGCGCCGCCGCTGACGATCGCGGTGTTCATGCCGATGACCTCGCCACGGAGGTTGAAGAGCGGGCCGCCGGAGTTGCCCGGATTGATGGCGGCGTCGGTCTGCAGGAAGTCGTCGTACTGCGTGGCGCCGATCTCGCGGGCCTTGGCGCTGAGGATGCCCGCGCTCACGCTGGAAGCGAGGCCGAACGGGTTGCCGATGGCGACGACCCAGTCTCCGACCCGGACCGCGTCGGAGTCACCCAGCTTCACGTAGGGCAGGTTGTTCGGCGGGCTCTTGAGCTTGATGAGGGCGATGTCGGTCAGCGGATCGGTGCCGAGCACCTCGGCCTCGAGCGTGCGCCCGTCGTCGAACTTGACGCGGATGTTGAACGCGCCCTCGACCACGTGGTTGTTGGTGAGGATGTAGCCGCGGGGATCGATGACGAACCCGCTCCCCGCGCCCTGACGGACCTGGGGACGGGCGCCACGGCCGCGACCGAAGAACTGCTCGAACGGGTCGTCGCTGCCGCTGTCGTCACCGCGCTCGACGCGCGAGGTGACGTCGACGTTGACGACCGCGGCCTTCACGCTGTCGACCAGCGGGGCCAGCGATGGCAGGGCGGCGGCCTGCGGCGCGGCCTGTGCCGGTGAGGACGCCTGACCTGGAGGAGGCGGTGGCGTGTCCGCACGCGCGGGAAAGCCATGGAGAAGGGGCACGGCGAGGAGACCGGAGGCGACGAGCGCCACCGGCGCGAGGAAGCGACGGAAACCGTTCATGTCGAGACCCAACCTAAAGGGCGCCGGAGGCGGCGCAAGCCAGACTGCGAGTACTGGGCCTGTCCTTGAACAACCCTGGCCGTCCGGTTCTTCCCCCACCGGGTGGCGAACGGGCCCTCACTCACGGAAGTACGCGAGACTCAGGTCAGGAAACAGGGCGTCGCGGTCTTCCAGCGCGTGCACCCGCAACGGATCGATCGTCCTGGCGCGGACGGATCGCACCAGTTCCAGGAATGCCGAGAGGTGCTCCTGCACGCGGGCGCGGGCGTATGCCGTGACGGTTCCGCTCCGGAGGATGAAGGCGAAGTCCGAGGACTGGGCGAGGAGCAGCTCGCGAAAGGCCTGCACGAGCGCACGTCCCTCGATTCCGGCTTCACGCTGCAGGCGAGCGAAGGGCGCGAGCATCTGCGCACAGCCATGGAGGGCCTGAGGAATCCAGTCGTTGACCGGATCGAGCCACATCGACGCGTGGCCGTGCTCACCCCAGCTGCTCTCGACCGGCGAGACTACCTGCGCCTCGGGCCACGCGGCGAGATCGTCGACGGGTGTTACCACGTGGAGTCCCTGAGCGGCGGCCTCGCGGAACACCGCCTCGAGGAAGGTGGGGCCCTCGAACCACCAGTGCCCGAAGAGCTCGGCGTCGTACGGTGCGACGACGAGCGGATCGCGCTCCATCCTCCCGGCGAGGGCGCCGGTACGCTCCTTCACCCGCGAGACGAAGTGGCGGGCGTGCTCTCGGGCGCGCGCGAACGCCGGCTCGGGCGACCAGATCGCCTTGTCGGGACCGGGCCCGGTGATGCGGTGGTACTTGAAGCCGGTGGCGCGCCGTGGGCGGCCCGGGCCCACCACCGGGACGAGTGCGTCCTCCGGAAGGTCCCAGCCGATGTCCCGGTAGAAGTCCCGGTACACCGGGTCGGCGGGGTACCCGACCTCGGCGCTCCACACCTGCTCCGAGGCGTCGGGATCGCGTGCGTACACGGCCACGCCGGAGGAGGTGAAGGCGGGCGCGTGGACGCCGAGCAGCGGGCGAGGCTCGGCGTCGCCGAGGCCGTGCGCGTCGAGGAAGGTGAAGCGGAGCTCCTCCTCGGCCAGCACTCGATCCAGGCCAGGATAGTAGCCGCATTCGGGGAGCCAGAACCCGGC
>CAZDSB010000003.1:0-2577 GCA_964507515.1 uncultured Myxococcaceae bacterium | reverse complement strand
TCGGGCAGCTCGTCGCGCAGGTGCTGTCGTCACCGCCCCCGCCGCTGCCGGCGAACACGCGGAGCGGCGAGCGTATCTCCAGCGCGCTCAATTCGGTGGTGAGGCGCTGCCTGGCCAAGAACCCCGAGGATCGCTACCAGTCGCTGCGGGACCTCGCCCGCGCGCTCGAGGGTGCGGCGCAGGCGCCGGTCCGCAGAGGTCCGTCGCGGTGGATGGTGGCGGCGAGCGCCCTGGGCCTCCTCGCGCTCGCGGCCGGCGGAATGAGCGGCCGGCGGATGCTCCGGAGTCCCGAAACAGCGCCGGTGGTGACCGGCAAGGTCGTGGGGACGGCCGTGCTGACCCCGCCGGTCGCGACGCCGTCACCGACCGCAGTGGCCCTCGCCGATCCGTCCCCCGCCGCGGACCGCGTGCAGCTCACGGTGGTCTCGGAGCCCGCCGGGGCACGCGTGGTCGAGCTGCCTTCCGGCAAGACGCTGGGAACGACGCCGCTGAATGCTGCCGTTCCCCGGACGACGGTGCCGAGCCGGCTGCGGCTGGAGCACGCCGGACGGCGCGTGACGGAGGTCGAGGTCGTGCCCGACGCTGAGCTCGAGGTGCACGTCGCAATGCCGCGGGCATCACGACCGGCGACCCCCGCAGCGGGCATGGCCGCCCGGAAGCCGAAGCACCCCGACCCGTTCAAGCTGTAGCAGCGCGCCGGCGTCACTCCGCCCGGATGGCGATGAGAGGGTCCACGCGTGCCGCGCGCCGGGCGGGGAGGTACGTCGCGAGAAGAGCGATGCCTCCGAGCGCCGCGGCCAGCACGACGACGAATATCGGATCAGGCGCCTGGATGCCGGCGAGCACGCTCGCGAGGTACTTCCCCACCAGCACCGCGCCCAGGACGCCCAGCACCAGCCCCAAGACGACGAGCCGGCCACCCTGCCGGACCATGAGGCGCACGACGTCCGCGGGCTCGCTTCCCAGCGCCATGCGGATCCCGATCTCCTGCGTCCGCTGCGCGACGAGATAGGAGATGACCCCGGCCAGACCGGACGCGGAGAGCACCAGGGCGATGACGGCGAACACGCTGAGGAGCACCAGGCTCAGCTTCCGATTGGCCACCGACCGCGAGATGACCTCCTCCATCGTCAGCACGTCGTAGACCGGCTGATCGGACGCGAGGCCTCGCAGGGTCTCGCGCACCGGGCCCGCGAGCGCGTTCGGATCCGCCCGGCTCCGGAGCACCAGCGTGATGTCGTTGAGCCAGGCCGCGTTCTCCGGATCGTCGTAGGGGAAGTGGATCTCGGCGAGCGGGGGCTGGTCGAGCCCTGCCTGCCGCACGTCGCCCACGACGCCGACGATCGTGTACGGCGTCTTGTCGATGATTAGCCGGTGGCCGACCGCCCGTCCGTCCTCGAAGTGGCGATGGACCAGCGCCCGGTTCACCACGATCGGCTTCTCCTTCGACAGACCGTCCTGTTCCCTGAGCTCGCGCCCCTCGATGACGGGAACGCCGAGGCCGGCGAACGTGCCGGGGCTCGTGACGCGCATCTCGGCCGCGGGGGCGAGCCGTGGATCGGGGACCGGCTCTCCCTCCACGGCGTACTCGCCGTTGGTCCAGGCCTGCTGGATCGGCAGCATCGAGATCAGCCCGGCCGAATCGACGCCCGGCAGGGCGCGGAGGGCCTCGAGCGCCGGGTGGAGCAGGCGCGGTGCGAGCTCGAGCTTTCCGAACTTGCCCTGCGGGATGGCCAGGTGCGCGGTGAGGAGACCCTCGGTGCGGAGGCCGGGATCCGTGTGGAGCAGCGCGTGGAAGCTTCTCACCAGAAGGCCAGCGCCGACGAGGAGCACCAGCGAGAGAGCCACCTCGGCGACCACCAGCGCCGAGCGGAGGCGGTGCGAGCCACCGGAGCTCCCGTGCTCGCCCTCGGACATGCGCGCATGCACGTTCCCGGAGGTGCTCTGGAGCGCCGGCGTCAGGCCGAAGATCAGCGCGGTCACCATCGACAGCCCGAGCGTGAAGAGCAGCACGCGGCCGTCGAGGCCGATGCTCCCGGCCGCGGGCAGGCCGGTGCTCAGGCCGCCGGTGAGGGCCTTGAGGCCGACCCACGCCAGGAGCAGCCCGACCGCCGCGCCCGCGACGGCGAGGACGGCGCTCTCGACCAGCAGCTGCCCCACCAGCCGGGCCCGCGATGCGCCGAGGGCGTGGCGAAGCGTCACCTCGGGCTGCCGGGCGGTGGAGCGCGCGAGGAGAAGGTTCGCCACGTTCGCGCAGGAGATGAGGAGCACCAGGGCGACCGCTCCGATCAGCACCAGCAAGGTGGGCCGGACGTCACTGACGACGGTGTCGATGAGCGGACGGGCGACGGCGCTGCGTCCGACCTGCACGTCGGGGTGTTCCTGCTCGAGGCGGCGGGCGATTGCGGCGATGTCCGCGCTGGCGCGCTCGACGGTCACGCCCGGGCCGAGGCGACCGATGACGCCGAGGAAGTGCGACCCGCGGTCAATCCGCAGCTCCTGCCGGACGTCGAGGGGCAGGAAGGCGTCGGCGGTGGAGCGTCCGGGGAAGGTGAACAGGCCGGACATCACCCCGAT
>CAZDSB010000002.1:0-3118 GCA_964507515.1 uncultured Myxococcaceae bacterium | reverse complement strand
CGGCTTGTCGTGAGGGATTTCGATGGGTTCACGATCGAATCGGGTGGGTCAAATCGGGTTGCTGCTGTTGCTCGTGACCCTGCTCCAGGGGAGCAGCACGTGGGCGCAGGGCGCCGTCTGCCACCGGGTCTGGGTCGAGGTACGGGACAACGATCTCATGGGGAATTCCGAGATGACCGCCCCACCCCGCACCCGGTATCCGGGCAAGTTCTGCTTCATCGTCCACGGCAGAAGGACGGCGCGCTTCTCGCTCGAGCCGGACGATCCGTCGGCGAGGCCCTTCGCATCGCTGGTGCTCCGGCGGAGCAAGCGGGACACCGCCCCGAACCTGACCTCGTTCGCCCGCTCGTCGCCTGACTATGACGAGGACCTGCTCCGCGGTCGCAACGACTTCATGTACCTCCGGACCTACGCCAACGGTGAACGGCACTACGGCGCGACCGTCACGGACCTCGCCGGGAAGATCACCCTCAGCTGGAGCGCGACGCTGAGCCCGCGAGGGAACCGGCTGGACGAGGTTCCCGCGCTCCGGAGCGTGCAGACGGCGACGGCGCAGGTCACGGCGCCGACCCGGCGGCAGCCGCCCGGGCCTCAGTAGGAGCGCACCTTGGACGCGCGCCGCATCGCCCTCCTGGTGCTCCTCCCGGTGGCGTGCGTGCGCCCGGACCCGACGGAGATCGTCCGCCCTCTCGAGACGACGCTCGGGGCCGCGGTGCCGGCGGCCTACCTGGCCGCGGTCTCCATGGCCGCGCTCGACGGGCGTGCCTCGCCCTGCGCGACTGTCGTGACGCCGTCGGGGACCGTCAGGGTGGATGTCCGCCTCGGTCCCGGGTGTCCACCGATGTTCGGTGCAGACGAGGGCGGCACCGTCGTGGTCACCGGAACCTGGACCCCGCAGCTCGCGACGTTCGTGATGGATCTCACGCAGGTGACCTCCGGTGGGCAGCCGATGCTGGTGGTCGGGATCGCCTCGATGACCGTCGCACCATCAGGGGCGGGGCATCTGCTCGTCACCTACGGCGAGGAGGACATCCAGGTCGGAAGCGGCCCGGCCACCAGCGCGGGGGTGAAGCAGGTCGCGTGGGTCGTCGACGTGGACACGGCCGGGACGGACGACCCCTCCGACGACACGCTGTCCATCTCCGGCGGTGACCAGGTCCTTCTGGCCGCGCTCGACTCGAGGGCGAACGTCGATGTCACGCAGGTGGCGGTCGGGAACGCCGTCTTCGAGCCCGGCTGCCGGCGGAACCCGAGCTCCGGGATGGCGGCGGTCCAGCGCGCGGGGACGCAGGGCGGTGGCTGGGTGCTCTTCTTGTTCCACCAGGCGTGCGACGGCACGACCGACGTCGCCGCAGCCCTCGCGCCGTACCAGCTGCTGATCAGCGACGCGGTCCCGCTCGGGTTCCTCGCCCCATAGCGGTTGCGGACCCGCATGTTTCATCTGCCGCGACGTGTTGCCTCCGATGCAACAACCGAACGGCGCAACCCCGCGATCTCACGAGAATGAAGGTTGGCATCGCATGTGCTGTCTCGCCGCGCTCCCATGAACGACATCTTCGTGACGCGGCACGAGAAGGGAGCATGGTCGGAGGAAGTCTTCGAGGCGCTGGCGAGCTTGCTGGGCCCGGGAAGTGGACCGGGTCGGGCAATCCTCGAGCACGAGCTGCTTCGCTGTGACCTCCTCTATCTGGCCTCCGACGCGGAGGGCCTCTGCGCCTTCCTGCTCGGGGCGCGGGTGCACCTGCCGGTCGGCCCCGAGCGGCGACAGGCCCGGTATCTGGGCCTGAGCGTCGCGCGGAGCGACCGCGGGAACTCGGCGGTCCTGGAGCGGTTCACCGCCGACGCGCGGGAGGAAGAAGAGTCGCGCGGCGTGCGCCTGGTGGTCTTCACTGCCGCCGCCACGCCCCACGCGGTCCAGACCGCCGAGGAGTTCTGGTGCGACGTGCAGCCAGCCTCCGATGCGTCTTTCCGCGACGAGGTGCTTCCGGTCGCGGACGCGGCCCGGGCCTGGCTGGGCGCGACGGGAAGCATGGACCGCCCCTTCGCCCTCCCCCGGCTGACCTGCGGCGGCGGCGACTGGCGCCGGACCCTGGATGACGGAGCGGGTGGCGAGCTCTTCCGCCGGATGGGCATCGAGCAAGGCCAGGGCGATCGCCTACTGCTCCTCTGCTCCCTCCCGGAACGCGAGCGCACGCTGAGCGCGCAGGCCGCCTGACCCAAGTACGGGGCCCGCCCGGACGTTCCAGGCGGGCCCCCACCTCACGACTTCAGCTGCAGCTGCGGCAGCGCGCCGTCGCCGAGGACGACGTGCACCTGACCGACCTTCGCCGCCAGCTCCTTGTACGCCTCGAGCTCCTTCAGGCGAACGAGCAGCGGGTTCTCGGCGAGGACCTTTGCGGTCTGGGCCATCGACCGGGTGGCCGCGGTCTCCTCACGGCGGAGGATGACGTTGGCCTCGGCCTCCTTCTGGGCCTCGATCACCCGGTTGAGCAGGGTCTTCATCTCCCCCGGGAGCACGAGGTCCTTGACGCCCAGGTCGAGCAGCTCGAGGCCGACACTCTGCGCGCGCTCGCGCACGGCCGGCTGGAGCTGGAGGCCGAGCTGCTCCCGCGCTGCGAGCAGCTCGTCCAGGGTCCGGATCGAGACGGCCTCCCGCGCGGCCAGCTGCACCGCCACGTAGAGCACCTCGTCCGGCGCCCGGGCCACGGTGGCGAGGCGGCGCACGTCCGCCACCCGCCAGGCCGCGACGAGGTTCAGACGCAGCGACACGCGGTCGCGGGTCATGACCTCCTGCCCGTTCACCGCGAGCTGCTTCTCGCGGGTATCGATCGCCGAGAGCTGGACCTTCCGGCGGACCGTCCAGGCCGCGTGACGACCCGCGCCGAGCACGGCATCGAGCGCCCCGTCCACGTACCGGACCACGACGGTCCCCTCGGCGGCGGTGGCCTCGACGTAGTCGGTGGCCGGGACGAGCGCCTTGACCTCGTCGCGGAGCGGCGCGGCCTCGACACCCGACACGTCCAGGACCTCGAGGGTCACGGTCGGGTCGACGGTCCAGACGAGGTGCATGCCCGCCTGGAGCCAGCGGACCGGACGCCCGCGTCGCGACAGCACCGCG
>CAZDSB010000001.1:0-25901 GCA_964507515.1 uncultured Myxococcaceae bacterium | reverse complement strand
GGTCCGGCCAGGTTGAGGTGCACGGGGTGGAAGAGCACCGGCAGCCTTTCCCGGGACGCCAGGAGCGTCCGGAAGAGGCCCGCCTCGCGCCCGGCCTCCTCGAGGGACAGCGGCGCGCTGTACTCGACGAGGTCGAACAGCCCCGGCTCGGCGGCGTGGAGCGCCCAGGGGTCCGGCTCCACGGCCGGGTCCAGGTTGCTGGACAGTCCGAGCCCGAGGTACGGCAGCGCGCGCGTCTCCACGGGCCCGGGAGCCTACTCGCTGCGCATGGCCTCCACGGGATCCAGCGCCGCCGCGCGCGCCGCGGGGTAGATGCCGAACACCAGCCCTACCCCGCTACTCATCGCCACCGCGAGGCCGATGGCCCAGGCCGGGACGGTCATCGGGAAGCCGAAGGCCCATCGCCCGAGCCCCGTGAGCGACAGCCCAAGCGCGAGCCCGAGCACCCCGCCGAACAGCGACAGCGTCACCGCCTCGAGAGCGAACTGCCCGAGGATCCGCCGCCGCTTGGCTCCGAGCGCCTTCCGGATGCCGATCTCACGGGTCCGCTCGGTCACGCTGACCAGCATGATGTTCAGGATGCCGATGCCGCCGACCACCAGGGACAGCAGGCAGATCCCGAAGCTGGCGGCGGTGATGACGTTGCTCAGGTTGTTGAAGGTCCGGGTGATGGACTCGTTGGTGTCCAGCTCGAAGTTGCTGGGCGCGGTCGGCTTCACGTTGCGCCGCATTCGCAGCAGCGCGGTGACCTCGTCCTGCGCCCGCTGGAGCTGGGTCGGGTCGACCGCCTGGACGTTGAGCCGCAGGCTCCGGTTCCGCCCGTAGATGTCGAGCGCGTTCGGCAGGGGCAGGATGAGCACGTTGTCCGCGCTGAACAGTCCGAAGATCTTCCCCCGCTTCTCGAGCACCCCGACCACCTGGAAGATGCGCCCGCGGATCCTCAGGTCCTTCCCCAGCGGGTCCTGGCCGGGGAAGAGCTTGTCCGCCACGTCCAGGCCAACCACCACCACCGCGCGGGACTCCTCGACCTCGTGCGGGGAGAAGAAGCGTCCGGCGGAGACCGAGCGCCCGCTGGTGTCGATCCACTCGGCGGTCGCCCCCTGGACGATGACGTTGGGCTGGGTCTCCGTCGTCGCGCTGGAGATCTTGTTCGGCCCCAGCCATGTCATGGCCGAGGCCGTCGTCACCGAGGGACATCCCTCGCGCACGGCCCGGAGGTCGTCCAGCCCGAGGTTCGGCCGGCGCTGGAACCGCCTCCAGTCCATCCGTCCGAGGTTGATGCCTCCCGGCCACTTGGACACGGTGAAGACGTTCGCCCCGAGGTTCGAGAGGTCCGAGGTCACCTTCGTCCGGAGGCCCTCGACCAGCGCCATCATCGTCACCACGGTGGTGACCCCGATGACCACGCCCAGCAGCGTGAGCAGCGAGCGCAGCGGGTTCGCCGCCAGCGTGCCCACCGCGAGCCGGGCGTTGTCCAGCAGGGCGATGAACCGTGAAGCCTTCATTCGTATCGGAGCGCTTCCACCGGATCGAGCTGAGCGGCGCGCGCCGCGGGCCAGATGCCGAAGAGAAGGCCGACCGCCGCCGCGAAGAGGATGCCACCGACCACGGTGAGCGGCTGCACCGCGGCCGCGAGACTGGTCACCAGCGAGACCACCTTCGCCGCTCCCAGCCCGAGGACCGTCCCGATGGCGCCACCCACCGCCGAGACCAGCGAGGCCTCGAGCAGGAACTGGACGACGATGGTGCGGCGCCGCGCTCCCAGCGCCCGGCGGACGCCGATCTCCCGGGTCCGCTCGCGCACGCTGACGAGCATGATGTTCATGATGCCGATGCCGCCCACCAAGAGCGTGATCAGGCCCACCCCCATCGCCACGCCGTAGAGGGCGCCGGTGAGCTGGCGGTACGTGTCCGCGAGCTGCTCGGTCCGGTTCACGCTGAAGTCCTCGGGCTCGCCCGGCGCAACGCTGCGGACCCGGCGCATGATGCCGGTGACCTCGTCCTCGAGGCGGTCGAGCTGGCTCGCGTCGTCAACCGCGACGTCGATCTGGAAGTCCCGCTTCCCGTAGACCGCGAGGAAGGTGTTGAAGGGGATGATCGCGATCAGGTCCATGCTCTGCCCGAGGAGCTGGCCCTTCTTCGCCAGCACTCCGATGACGCGGTAGGGCCGGTTGTCGAGCCGCACCGACTGGCCGATCGGATCCCGCCCGGGGAAGAGCTGGCTGGCGACGTCTGCCCCGATGACCATCACCTGCCGCTCTGCGTCGCTGTCGGCATCGGTCAGGAAGCGCCCCGCCGGGACCTCGTAGCCCCAGATCTTCTGGAAGTCGGCCAGCGTCCCGACCAGGTCCACCGCGCTGACGCTCTGATCCAGGGCGGTGAGGTCGCGGCTGTCCTCGTTGATCTCCGGGACCACCGCCGTCGCCAGCTGCGACTGCTGGGCGAGGGCCTGCATCTGGGCAAGTGTGAGCTGCTTCCGGTTCCGGTACTTCCACCAGTCGCCGGTCACCACGTAGGGATGGCGGGAGATGTTGAGGGTGGCAGTCCCCAGCGAGGCGAGCTGCCGCGCGAAGGCGCCGTTCAGCCCCTGGATGATGCCGACGATCGCCAGCAGCGTCGCGACGCCGATGCCCACCGCGGAGAGCGTGAGCACGGTCCGGAGGCGGTTGACCCCCAGGGTGCGCACGGCGATGCGCCCACCCTCGAGCAGATCGACCCGGAGGTTCACGTGCCTGCGACGCGTGCCCGCTCGGTCCGGTTCTCCAGCGCGACCTGCGGCCCCGGCCCGTCGTTGACGATGAGGCCGTCGCTCAGACGGATCGCCCGGGGGCAGCGCGCGGCCAGGGTCGGCTCGTGGGTCACCAGGCAGATGGTGTGGCCCTGCCCGTGGAGCTGCGCGAAGAGGGCGATGATCTCCTGGCCGGTCGCCGAGTCGAGGTTGCCGGTGGGTTCGTCGGCGAGCAGGAGCGAGGGCTCGGTGACCAGCGCCCGGGCGATCGCCACGCGCTGCCGCTGGCCGCCGGACAGCTCGTTGGGCCGGTGGGTCACCCGGTGGGAGAGGCCGACCTTGTCCAGCGCGGCCCTGGCTCGCTCGCGGCGCTCCCTGGCCCGCATTCCCCGGTAGATCAGCGGGAGCTCCACGTTGCCCAGCGCGGTCTCGCGGGGCAGCAGCTGGAAGGTCTGGAAGATGAAGCCGATCTCCTGGTTCCGGATGTCCGCCAGCTCGTTGTCGGACATGTGGCTCACGTCCTTGCCGTTCAGCCAGTACCGGCCAGCAGTGGGCGTGTCGAGACAGCCGAGCACGTTCATCAGGGTGCTCTTGCCGGAGCCGGACTGCCCGATGATCGCCACCCACTCGCCCCTGGCCACCTCGAAGCTCACGCCGTTCAGGGCGTGCACCACCTCGGTGCCCACGGTGTAGTAGCGGCGGATGTCCTCGAACTTGATCAGCATGTGACTAGCCGCGGACGGCGGTCTTGTCCCCCGTGGGCTCGGCGGCCTTGGGCCCACCGCCCTTGGGGGTGTTCTCCTTCAGCGGATCGCCGTCCTTCAGCTCCTTGCTGACGGTGCGGAACGGCCCCTCCACCACCCGCTCGCCCTCCTTCAGCCCGTCGAGCACCTCGAGATCGGTGTCGGAGGCGATGCCGGTGCGAACCCGGCGGGCGCGGGCCTTCTTGTCGCCGTCCACCACGAAGACGATCTTGGCCAGGGTCTCGCTGCGCTTCTTGGCGGCGAGCGACGTCTCCCCGGGAGGCTGCGAGTCGGGCAGCGACTTGTCCGGACGGACCGTCACCGCCTGGATGGGGACGATGATCGCGCCGTCGTGGGTCTCGGCGGTGATCCGCACCTCGGAGCTCATGCCGGGGAGCACTCCCGGGGGACGGCTGTCGAGCGCCACCTTCACCGGGAAGGTGGTGACCTCGGACTCGGTGCCCGGGTTCTTGATGGTCGCCTTCTGCGCGATCTCCACGACCTGACCCTCGAAGGTCTGGCCCTCGAGGGCGTCGACCGAGAGCTCGGCGTGCTGGCCGTTGCGGAGGTGAACCACCTCGTGCTCGCCGACCTCGATCTTGACCTCCATGCTGTTCAGCGCGGCCACCGTCATGACAGTGTCCTCGGAGAAATCGGAGCCGCGGACCCGCTCGCCGATCTCGCGGGTGAGCTCGATGACCGTGCCCTCGATGGGCGAGCCGAGGGTGGTGCGCGAGAGGTTGGTCTGCGCCTGCTCCAGCGCCGCGACCTGTCCGACGAACCGCTGCTGCGCCGCCCCGACCCGCGCCACCGCGCCGTTGTAGTCGGCCTTGGCCTTGTCCAGCTCGGCGCCCGAGGCCATCCCGCGCTTGGTGAGGCCCTGGACGCGCTCCAGCTCGAGCCTGTTCCGGTCCACCTCCACCTGCGCATTGGCGGTGTCTGCCTTGGCCGCGCTCACTGCCGCCTGTGCCTGCTTGACCGCCGCGGTGAAGGGACGCGGATCGATGCGGCCGAGGACCTGGCCCTTCTTCACCTTGTCGCCCAGCTCGACCGGGCGCTCGACGAGGTCACCGGACAGGTTGGAGGAGATCTTCACCGTCGTGGAGGCCTCCACCTTGCCCGCGCCGATGATGACCCGGCTGATGGTCCCCTTGCGGACCTTGGCGACCTGGACCTCCGTCGACGGAGGAGGTCTGTCCCTCAGTCCCGCGACCGTGATCCCCGCCACCGCCAGCAGAAGCACTCCCGCGATCAACCCCTTCCACCACGTCATGGCGTCGCTCCGTTGCCGAGGGTGCCCATCGCCTTGTCCAGCCCCGCACGCGCCACCTCGGCGTCGGAGCGAGTCTGGATCAGCGTCTGATAAGCCTGCGCCAGCTTCAGCTGCGCGTCACGAACCTCGAGGGTCGACGAGGCGCCGGCCTTGAAGCGCTCCTGCGCGTAGTCGAGGTTCTGGGTGGCGGTCACGCGGTTCTGCTGCGCGACCTCCAGTGCCCGGAGCTGCGCCCCGAGCGAGTCCAGCGCCACCTTCACCTGGCCCTCCACGTCCCGCTCGTTCTGGGCCAGGTTCAGCTTGGCCTGGGCGAGCTGGGCGCGCGCCTGCTTGGTGAGGGCGTCGGTCTGGAAGCCGTTGAAGAGGTCCCAGTTCAGGGCGATGGCGCCACTGACGGCGCTCTGCCGCCCGAAGTCGGTGAACACCGTGCTGGCCTCGGGGCCGGAGCGGAGCCACTGAAGCTGGAAGTTGATCCGCGGGGCCCAGCCCGCGGCCTGCGACGTCTCGAAGGACTTGGCCGCCGCTACTTGTTGTCCCCACTGCACGAGCACCGGGCGATTGGTGCGGGCCAGATCGAGCGCCTGGTTGAGGTCGACGGACGGTGGCGGGGGCATGTCGGGCAGCGCGGGGTCCACCGCGTCGAGCTCCTGACCCTCGGGCCTGCTCAGCCACGAGGCGAGGTCGATCTGCGCCTGGGAGACGACTGCCCGCTGCTTCTCCACGTTGATCCGGTCGGTGCCGAGGTTCACCACCGCCGCCAGCGCGTCGCCCTTGGTGCCGCGACCGGCCTCGAAGAGGGCCTCGGCACGTTCGGCGAACTCCTTGCTCCGGTCCGCGGTGGCCTGCAGCACCAGGAGCTGCTTCTGCGCCGTCCAGAGCGCGTAGAAGCGGCGGACGGCCTCGAACTCGGAGGCCAGCACTTGCTCGGCGGCCGTGCCACGAGCGGCCGCTTCGAGGTGCCCGTTCTGCGCGAGCGTCTGGAACTTCGCGAGGTCGAACAGCACCTGGTTGAGGGTGGCGCCGAGCTGGAAGCGGTTCGCGGCGTAGTGCGGGAAGTCGGTCACCGCCTGCCGGTACTGGAGGTTGTTCGGCGTCGAGTTGGGATCCACGACCGTGCCGATGTCCCGGTAATCCTGCTGGATGGTCCGGCCGGCCTGGGCCTGGAGCTGAATCTGCGGAAGGAGCGCCCCGGTGCTGAACCGCTTCTGCTCGCTGGCCCGGACACGGTCGAGCTCGCTGAGCAGCGCCTGGAGGTTGTTCCGGGACTCCTCGCGGACCTGCTGGAGGGTGATGGGGGTGGCGGCGAGGACGGCGGAGAGGACGAGGGCGTTCATCCGCCACCTCCCGGACCCCCGGGACCATGCCCGTGCCCGCCCCCGCCGCCGGCCATGAGGCCCGGAACCCCCACGCCGAACACGCCGACGTAGGCCAGGAAGAGGACGAGCCCCACCCAGAGCCCGTCGCGGCGGCGCATGCCCGTGGCGGCGGAGAACCCGACGCCGACGAGGATCGCGGCGGCCAGCTGGAAGACATCCAGCGAGTCGAGCATCCCCGCGAGCTTGGGCCCCGCGTGGACGAAGGCGCCGACCGACGAGGGCAGCAGATGCCGGGCGCGCTCCTCGGTGATTCCGAGCTGCCAGAGGGCCACGACGCCCCACAGTGCCCGCTGGAGGGCCACGGGGAGCATCCCGACGGCGGACGCGCTGAACAGTGCAGGGAACGGCGCCTTCCTCCCCAGAAGCCAGGCGATCAGCGCGAGGACGACGGCGATCCCCAGCACCACCAGGGGGGTGACGCACACGCCGCTGGCGATCGCGGTGACGAGCTTGAGGCGCCCGGCGGTGGTGATCTGCTCGGTCAGCTCGGCCTCGGGCATCCCCTTGAGCTGACCGGACATCTCCAGCTTCTGGAGGATGCCGGGGGTGGGGTCCCAGCGGAGCGCGAAGGCGGCCCCCGCGAAGGAGGTGGCGGCCATGAGCGCCAGCAACGGCCAGAGGATGCGGCGCTCCTGGACGGCCTTGGCCACTCCTGTACCAGGGTCGGTCAGCGTTCGAGGGAGGGTGAGCGCGGTCATTCGGAAGTGCCCTGCTCTACGGTGGCTTGGGGAGCTGATTGCCCACACCGAGCGCTTCGGGGCTGTAGCAGTTTATTTGCCGGCTCTCACACCCGGGGGTAGGTCTTCAAGAGGGCATGGTCGACAGCAGCGACTTGGCGCTGGTCCTCTCCGAGGCGGACGACATCGCCCAGAGCGTCTCTCAGAAGCCCACCACCGCGCACGCGGTCCTGGCCCTCTTCACGGTCGACAATCCCGGCCAGCGGCTCCTCAAGGAAAGGGGGGTGGACGAGGACAGTCTCCTCGCCCTCGTGAAGTCCGCCCCCACCGAGCCCGACGGGACGCTGCGCGAGCTGCGGGAGCGGGCCCGGGAGATCGCCAGGGCGTGCGGCTCGCGGGAGGCGGACTGCCTCCACCTCCTCATCGCCGTCACCCGGCTGCGATGCGCCGGTCACGAGCTTCTGGCCGGGACCGGCCTCGACCTCACGGCGGTCCGGAACACCGCCCTGTCCTACTTCCTCAGCGGCCGGATGCCCCGGAAGCTCGGTCCGCGCGATGCGCGGTCACCGGCCCGCCCCGCCCCGGCGCCGCCTCGCGCCTCCACCACCGTCGCGCTCCTCCCGGAGGGGTCACCGCGCGCCCTGATCGACTCGGACGGGGAGGCGCTGGCGGCCTTCCCGATGCCTTCGCCGGCTCCCGTGCCTGCTCCGGCCGCAGGCCCGGTGCTCCGGGTGGTCGCTCCCGCCGAGGGGCTACCGTGGGAGCTCGACCCGGCAGCGTTCCCCCTCCTGGCCCAGCTCGGGCGGAACCTCACGGCGCTGGCCCGGGAGGCAGAGCTGGATCCGGTCGTCGGCCGGGCCCGGGAGATGGAGGAGGTCCTCGACGTCCTCGGCAAGCGGCGGACCAACAACCCCTGCCTGGTGGGCGAGCCCGGCGTCGGAAAGACGGCGGTGGTGGAAGGCGTGGCCCAGCGGCTGCTCTCCGCGCCGGGAGACCTGGGAAAGAAGGTCGTCGTCGAGCTGTCGACGGCGGATCTCCTCGCCGGGACGTCTCTCCGCGGGTCCCTGTCCGAGCGGCTCAACGGCCTGAAGGAGGAGATGCGGCGGGCCTCCGGCCGGGTGGTGGTGTTCCTCGACGAGATCCACACCCTGGTCGGAGCGGGGTCCACCGGCGAGGGCGCACAGGACGCGGCCAACGAGCTCAAGGGCGCGCTCGCCCGCGGTGAATTCCCGTGCATCGGGGCGACGACCCACGACGAGTTCCGCCGCTTCATCCAGGCCGATGCCGCGCTCGAGCGGCGCTTCACCGCGGTGGTGGTGCGCGAGCCCACCGTCGCCGAGACCGTGGAGATCCTCTCCGGGCTGCTGGCCCGCTACGAGGAGCATCATCGCGTTCGCTATGCCCGGGCGGCGGTCGAGGCAGCGGCGTCGCTGGCCGCGCGCTACGTGACCGATCGGCAGAACCCGGACAAGGCGGTCTCGATCGTGGACCTCGCCGGGTCGCGGGTGGCCCGGGCCGGACGGGACCGGGTGGAGGTGAAGGACGTTGCCGAGGTGGTGGCCCGGATCGCCGGGCTTCCGGTGGAGCGCCTGCTGACCGGCGATGCGGCCCGATTGCTCCGTCTGGAGGAGGAGCTGGGCGCGCGTGTCGTGGGGCACGCGGCGGCGGTCGAGCGGGTGGCGCGGGTGCTGCGGCGCAACTACGCGGGATTCGCCAGCCGGCGCCCGCTGGGGAGCTTCCTGTTCCTCGGCCCGACGGGGGTCGGCAAGACCGAGCTGGCCCGGGCGCTCGCGGACGTGCTCTTCGGCACACGCGACGCGCTGATTCGCCTGGACATGAGCGAGCTGTCGGAGTCGCACGCCACCTCGCGCCTCATCGGCGCTCCGGCGGGGTACGTGGGCTACCAGGACGGCGGACAGCTGACCGAGGCCGTCCGGCGCCGGCCGAGTGCGGTGGTGCTGCTCGACGAGGTCGAGAAGGCGCACCGGGACGTGCTGATGCTCCTGCTGCAGCTCCTGGAGGAGGGCCGGCTGACCGACGGGAAGGGGCGCCAGGTCGACTTCTCGAGCACGGTGGTGGTGCTCACCTCGAACCTCGGCGCCGAGGCGTTCGGGCGTTCCCGGGCGCGGGTCGGGTTCGGGTCCGACACGGCGGACGAGGGAGGCGCGGCGGCGGCGCTGGGCGAGGCACGAAAGGCGCTGCCCCCCGAGCTATGGAACCGCATCGACGAGCGGCTGGTGTTCGGTGCGCTCGGCCGGGACGAGCTGCGGCGGATCGCCCGCATGCTCCTGGAGGAGAGCAGCCGGCGGCTGGCCGAGGAGCGAGGCATCGCCTTCGCCGCGGGCGACGACGTGGTGGAGACCTTGCTCGACTCGGAGGACATGGACCCGCTGCTCGGCGCGCGGCCGGTGCGGCAGATCGTCCAGCGCTCGATCGAGGGGCCCCTGGCGGAGCACATCCTTGCCGGGAAGGTGGCCGCCGGAAATCGGATCCGCGTCCGGGTGGTGAGCGGCCGCATCCGGTTCGATACCGTCGGGTGAGCAGTAGAGTGGCGGCGATGGCGCCCCGGCGATCTCGCGTCGTGGTGGTCGGCGTCGGCCGACTCGGCAGCGCGATCTCGGTGCAGCTCCGGAAGGCGGGCTGGCCGGTGACCGTGCGGACCCAGTCGCCCTCGGGGCGGCGGCAGGCGCGGCGGCTGGGGCTGCTCGAGGCGGACGCGGCGGCGATGTCGCGCGCAGAGATCTGCCTGCTCACCGTTCCGGATGGCGCCGTCGCGCCGGTGGCGCGGTCGGTGGCGCCGCTGCTCGGGCGAACCACCGGGCTGGTCCACTGCGCGGGCGCGCTCACGCTCGAGGTCCTTCAGCCGGCAGCGGGTGGACGGCCGACGGGCTCCTTCCATCCGCTGGTCTCGGTCACCGGCCCGGAGACGCCGCTGGCCGGGCACGCGGTGGCCATCGCGACGCGGTCGCGCGCGCTGGCACCTCTGCTCGGGCGGCTCGCGCACGCGCTGGGTCTCCAGCCGCTGCGGGTGCCGGAGGCCGGGCGCGCGGCCTACCACGCCGGGGCGGCGATGGTGGCGAGCGGGCTGGTGTCGCTGCTGGACGCGGCGATCGCTGCCTGGGTCGCCGCCGGAGTGCCCGAGCGTGACGCGGTGAGGGCGCTCGCCGCGCTGATGCGCTCGGCGCTCACGGGAGCGGAGCTCCGCGGGACGGTGGCCGCGCTCACCGGGCCGGTGGTCCGGGGCGACGCGGAGGTGGTGCAGGCGCATGTCCGCGGCCTGCCTCCAGACGTGCTGCCGATCTACCTCGCGCTGCAGCAGCGGGTGCTCGCCCACGCGGCCACCCGCCTCCCCCGCCCCACGGTCGCCCGGGTCGCGGCGGTGCTCGGGCCGGAGCCGGCGCGACGGACTCGCGGGCGCAGGAGCCGCTGAGTCGCTACGTCCACTCCCCTACGCTGCGACGGCCGAGGGCGCCGCGAGCTCCCAGTAGAACCGGGGCTCGCCGGGCTCACGGATGCCCATGTCAAGCCGTTGAAAAGGTGAATTTCCAGGTCTCAGAGACCTCGTACGGGCGCCGGCGCGCCCTGCTGGCTATGCTGAACGCCCGTTCTCGACCGGTCCGCCGCGATGCAGTCCAGCCTCTTCGACCTCGACCCTCTCACCTTCGACCGGACCTTCTCCCGGCTGCAGCGGATCCAGCTGGACGAGTCCGCCTGGGTGGACGTCGCGCCCGGCTGGGTGACCGGCTCGGACGCGCTCTTCCGCGCCCTGGCCGAGATTCTCCCCTGGGCCCAGCGCACCCGGTTCCTCTACGAGCAGCACCGCATCGAGCCCCGGCTCACCGCCGGCTGGCACGCTGGCAGCGAGCGTCCGCTCCATCCAGCCATCCTCGAGGAGATGCGCCGGGCCCTCTCCGGGCACTACGGCGTCCAGTTCGACTCCGCGGGCTTCAACCTCTACCGGGACGGCAAGGACAGCGTCGCCTGGCATCGCGACAAGATCCCGGCGCGCATCCCCCAGCCGGTCGTTGCCCTCGTCTCCCTCGGCGAGCCTCGACGGTTCCTGCTCCGTCCCCGCGGCGGCGGAGCGTCGCGGCCCTTCCCCCTCGGCCACGGAGACCTGCTCGTCACCGGCGGCGAGACCCAGCGGACCTGGGAGCACGCCGTGCCGAAGGTCGCCCGCGCCGGCCCGCGCATCAGCATCGCCTTCCGGCACGGCATGGAGCCACGCGTCTACCCGTGAGCTGCGCTCCGGCTCAGCGCACCAGGCGCTGGTAGCGGGCAGCGGTGAGCGTGGGCGACACCGATGCCACCTTCGTGTCCGTGAAGCCCCGACCGCGGAGCACGGCCCGCACCGCCGCCTCCCCGAAGGGCGAATCCTTCCCCTTCGTGAACACCACCCAGAGCGCGGCACCCCGCGCGGCGTGGAACACGTCCGCCGCCCTGCGGGTCGACCTCTCGTCCGACACCCGGGCCAACACCAGATCCGCCGTGGACCCGGAGGTCCGCACCGCCTCGTTGATCGCCTCCTCCAGCTCGGGCACGCCGAGCCGCCCCACCACCCGCACGCGTGTGCCTGGCGCGATTCCCAGCTTCCTCGCCAGCGACGGCGGGCCGGCCTTCAGCGCCGCGAGCCAGCTGGACGCGGCCTTCGCCCCGAGCGCCAGGGACAGCTCCTCGTCCCCGACGCCGAGCCGGAGCGCGTCGCCCATCACCCGGGCCGTCGAGATGTCCTTCCTTGGAATGCTCCGCCGGAGCGCTCCCCGGAGCACGAGCACCTCGGTCTCGAGGAGCACCTTCACCTCGCCCTCGCCCCCCGCCCAGCGGCAGGAACAGCGTGCCTCGCGCCCCACGGAGCTCCTTCCGGTCAGGGCGTGAGGATGATCCGCGGCCCCTGCATCGCCTCGCGCACCGCCGCGAGCGCTCCGTCGGAGAGCGCCTCGGTCTCCGTCAGCCGGCGCATCACCAGCTGCGCGTCCGCCGGTGCGCCCTCGAGCAACCCCTTGAGCTCGGCGAGGAGCGCCAATCCCGCGTCCTCCATCTGCTTCCCCGGCGCGGATGCGGCGATCGGCTTCCCGGCCTTCTCGCTCACGTACTTGGCGAACGCATCGAGCGAGGCGCGCGTTCCACGGACGTCGTAGGTCGCCAGCTTCGCCTGCAGCGCATCCCTCGGGACCACCAGCATCCGCGGCACCCCACCCTGAGCGAGCCCCACGTGCGGCACGTCGATCTCCTGCATCGGGAACACGCCCAGCAGGCCGTCCTCGGGCGCAGGTGAGCTGTAGGGCACCACGTCCAGGAACAGCGCCAGCGGGTCCACCCCCTGCTTCGCCGCCTCCACGTCCTGCGCATCGAGCGGCGGGAAGGTGGTCGGCGCGCCGGTGAAGAGCAGCGGGAAGACCGCCTGCTCCCAGAACTCGTCCGGCGCCGAGCCCGTCTGCTTCGTTCCCGCCACCAGCGTCAGCATCAGCTCCGCGAGCCGGGGGGCCTGACCGACCTGGTCGCCGAAGCTCCGCGCCGGATCGAGCCGGGCCAGTGAGCCGACGATCTGCTGCTCGAACTGGGTCTTCGCCTCCGCGGACATCCGTTGCGCGCTCACCCGCCCCAGCGCCGCACGAAGGTCGGCCGACAGCACCGAGGGCTTCGCATCGAAGAGCTCCTTCGTTCGCCGGGGGTCGAGGAGCATGAACTGGAGGAAGCCCGGATCGAACAGCCGCGCGTAGTCCTCGGGGCGGAGCCGCACCGGTGCGCCACCGGTCGGAGCGAACCGCGCCTGCGCCAGCGCCCGCCGGATGTCGGCCGTCACCTCCTCGAGCCGCTCCAGCTTGCCGCGGGTCAGCGCCTCCACCACCGCCTGGAACGGCGAGAGCATCAGCACGGCCTCGGGGAAGCCGAGCATTCCTCCCTCCGGCGTCTCGCGGTGCGGGAACCAGAAGGCCTGGTCGCTGGCGATGAGCCGGTCGGCGAAGGCACCCGCCACGCCCAGCGCGACGAGCTGGTGCTCCGGGTCTTCAGGCCGGAAGGGCCCCATCAGCAACCGGATGACGCCTTTCTCGATGTCGGCCCATGACGCACTCTTGAGGTCGATCGGCGCACCCGTGACCCGCGCCAGCGAGGCGGCGAGCTGCTGGGTTGCGGCGTCGAGATGTCCCGCGGAAGAAGCCATGGGTGGGCCCCTTAGCGTAGAACCGGGGGCTCTGTGGAGAAGCCCGGAGGCGGGAGGGGATTCCGAGTGGACTGTCGGGCTCGGGCCGCGGTCCTGGCCGTCCTGTTCCTGACCAGCGCCTGCGCGACGCTCACCCCGCGGTTCGACCAGGCCGTCACAACCTCGTTCGCCCGCCAGCCCATGCGGAAGCTGGAGACGGGCCGGGTCGAGCTCTACTACCCCGAGGACTCGCGCGACCAGGCGCTCCGCCTCATCAAGCGGCTGGATCACTGCGTGGAGCTGCTGCGACGCAATCGCTTCTCGTCGACCGAGCGCCCGAAGGTCCTCGCCTACCTGACGACGGCGAACTTCGACAACGCGTACGTCCAGCCCCAGGCTGCGGGCTTCCCGCTGCAGATGGTGCTCGCCCACCACTTCACCACCGAGTTCTTCAACCTCCTCGAGATCGGCACCAACCACGTGGACGACGTCTCGTGCCACGAGGCCACGCACTACGTGCAGTTCCAGGAGGTTGACGAGCTCTGGTACTACCTGAACCTCGCCTTCGGCGACCTCCTCGACCCGAACGTCTTCACCGAGTCGTACTTCCTCGAGGGGCTCGCGACCTACTACGAGGGCCGCCTCGACCGGGACACCGGCCGCCCGCACAGCCCCATCTGGCGCGGCCTGTTCGAGTCCGGCGTCGCGCTCCGCAAGGGAGAGATCCACTCCGGAGACCTCTCGTCGGCGCAGCGGGAGCTGCTGCCCTTCGGCGGCAACTACCTGGTGGGGATGCACTTCATCGAGTGGCTCGCCCGCCGCTACGGCGCGGACAAGCTCTGGGCCCTGATCGACGTGCAGGGGCGGAGCTGGATCCCGGTGCTCGGCGTCTCGTTCCGGTTCATGTGGGTCTACGGCAAGGGCCCCGGGGAGCTGGTGGACGAGTGGCGCGAGTCGCTCCGTCACTCGGGACCGTGGCGCCAGCGCCCCGAATGGCAGAAGGTCCTCGACCGCGACCTGGGGTATTTCGCTCGGCTGGCCTCGGCGCCCGATGGAACGCTGGCCGCCGTCACCGCCGGGCTGGACTCGAAGCCCGAGCTGCGCATCTACAACCGCGACGGCTCGGTGCGCCTCCGGAGCGCGCTCACCAATTTCTGGCCGGGGCGCCGGTACATCGCGACCAGCCCGCTCTCGGTGAGCGGCCTGTCGTTCGATGGGAGCGCGAGGCGGCTCTATTTCGTCCTCGCCGACGTGGGCATCGACGGCGACACCGCACCCAAGCTCCTCGAGCTCGACGCCCACGACGCGCACCTCCTCCGGACCTGGGAGACCCCGGATGCCTTGGGCGGGAGCGTGGACCCGGGGGGAAGCCGCTACGTGTTTGTCCGGAGCCACGAGGACACCGCGGACCTCTGGGAGCTGGACCTCGCGAGCGGTCAGCAGCGGGCGCTGACGCACCACCAGGGACGGCTCACCCTCGGCGCGCCCGCCCCGGCCGCCGACGGGCGCATCGTCTTCGCACGGAAGATCGGCGACGACTTCGACCTCTGGATCCGCGAGGCGGACGGGACGGAGCGGCCGCTCACCCGCGACGGGAAGTTCAACTACTCACCGCGCTGGTCCGGCCCGGACGAGGTGGTCGCGCTGCACGAGGTCGACGGCCGGACGCAGGCGGTCCGCGTCCAGGTGTCGACCGGCGCGATGAGCGTCCTCAGCGACGCGCCGTTCGTGGTGCTCGACCCGGTTCCGCTGCCGGGCGGACGGCTGGCCTTCGTCAACCGCGAGGGCTGGGGCTGGACGCTCGACTGGATGGACGTCGGTGCGGGACGGCCGATCGCGCCGCTGCAGACCGCCCAGGGCGCCTCGCCCGACGCCGAGGCCGCCGCCGAGCCCGACGTCCACGTCCTGTCCGACGACCCGTACCACGCGCTCGACCATCTTCTGGTCCCCACGCTCCGCGGGCCGTTCATCGCCTTCGGCAGCCGGGAGCGGTACGGCGGGACGCAGAACACGGTGTACGGCGGTGTGTCGCTCCAGGGCAGCGACCGCCTCGGCCTCCACCAGTACGCCCTGAACGTGGGCTACGAGACCAGCGACCCGGGGCCCACGCTCTCGGTGGGCTACGGCAATTACCAGCTCGCCCCGGTCTATCTGCAAGCCCTGTTCTCCCGAGCGTCCGAGCCGGCGCTCCGGGACGTGTCCGACAACTCCTTCATCCCGAGCGTCGTCGACATGAGCGGGCAGATCTCCGCCTCGCGGACCTTCTGGACCACTCCGGTGTCGCTGAACTTCTACGGCATCAACCGGAAGGAAGGCTTCGAGGGCGGCACCCGCAACTCGTCCCTGCTCGGCCCGGGCGTCTCCACCAGCTGGTCCGCCACCGAGTCGACGCCCTACGCCGGCATCCGCCGAGGCATCGCGCTCACCGGGAGCGCCCAGTGGTTCGCCAAGGCGTTCGGCTCGGACTTCACCTTCGCGGACCTGCGGGCGACCGCGTCGATCTACACCCCGCTGCCCTTCTGGGACCGGCACACGCTGCTGCTCACCGTGCGAGGGCGGGCGCTGAGCGGCGCGCCGGCGCGCCTCCTGCGGGTGGGCGGCAGCAACCGTGGCTTCCTCGAGTGGGACTCGCAGGAGGACAAGTCGCAGCCCGGGACCGGGCTGGCCATCTTCCCGGACATCACCTTCCGCGAGCCGCTGCGCGGCTACGAGGACGCGACCCTGCGCTGCAACGAGGTCGTCATCGCCGGGGCGCGGTACCGGGCGCCCATCATCGTCGACTACGGCTGGTCGTCGTTCCTCTGGCTGTTTCCTTCCTTGTTCGTCCGCCAGGCGGATCTGGAGGTGTTCGGCGAGTGGGCCCACACCTGGACCACGCAGAGCACCGGCCCCGCGACGACCGGCGAGCACCGGACCTTCGGCGGGGCGATCTACTTCCGCACGATCTGGGGCTCGGGGCTGCCGCTGTCGTTCTTCTACCAGTTCGCCGTGCGCCCGGACGACGGGCTGACGCCGCTCCACGTGCTCGGCATCGCGCTGGAGTAGCGGGTGGCCGTCAGACCCGGGCCCGTCCGGCCGCGCGCGCCACGTGGCGGAGCAGGCCACGGGTGACGATCCGGTGGCCCCCCGTCCCCATCAGGAGCGTGCGGTACATCCGGCCGTGGATGCCGGGGAACGCCGCCTCGCTCCGTGCGCGCAGCTGGTCGCCGTCGATGAGGAACGTCAGCGCGTAGCGCGCGAAGCGGTGCCGCCCACGGAGCGCCAGTCGGCGGCCAGGCTCGGAATCGACCACGCGGAACCCGGGCAGCGTCTCCCCCACCCGTCCGGAGAACCCCGGCGTGGCCTCCTGCGGGTCACAGCCGAGCACGCGCGCGAAGGTCCGGGCACCGCCCATCCGGCGGCGCAGGACGCCGACGAGCGCCGTCCAGGTGACGTCGGCGGGAACGTCGATGTGCTCGCGGTGCTCGTCGAGGAAGGGAAGCTGCTCTTGCTCGGCCATCCGATTCACGATGTGCGGTAGAGGCCGTGGCGCTCGATGTACGCGAGCACCTCGCGAGGAACGAGACCTTCCCCTCCCCGACCCGTTGCGAGCGCCGCCCTCACCTCGGTGCTAGACACCTTCACCAGCGGCGGCCCGAGCGCCCCTGGCGCCGGATGCCCCGCGCGGTTCAGGACCACGATGCGAGCCAGGCGGCGGATCTCCTCCGGCTCGCGCCACTTCGCCATCTCGGGGACGATGTCGCTGCCGACCACCAGCGTCCACCGCCAGTCCGGCCAGCGGCGGTGAAGCTCGCGGAGCGTGTCCACCGTGTAGCCGTTGCCGCCGAGCACACCCTCGACGTCCGAGGCCATCAGCCACCCCGAGGCATCCCGGCACATCAGCTCGCACATCGCGAGGCGGTGCGCGAAGTCGATCAGCGGCTTGCCGAAGGGATGGTGCGCTGCGGGGACGAACCACACCTGATCGATCGGCTCGAGCGCCCGCACCACGTGCGCGGCCAGGAGATGACCAATGTGCGGCGGGTTGAAGGAGCCCCCGAGGAGCGCGACGTCCATGCCGGACGAAGAAGCCTAGCAGCCCGCTCAGGTGTAGAGCAGATGTGGTGACCGCCGCTCGAGGAAGGCTGCCTCGGCTCCGGCGAGCAGCACCGCCACGTCCTCGAAGGCGGCGCCCTGCTCGAGCGCGACGCGGACCCGTGCGCTTCCGCAGAGCAGATCGAACGCCGGTACGTCCTTCACGAACTCGTACGCTTCGGCGCGCCACCGGAACTCGCGCCCCCCGCGCTTCCGCGCCTCGGCGACCACCGCAAGGCCCGTCCGGACCGAGGCGAACGCCTGCGGATTGGTCACGTGCAGGAACGCGCCCCCGCACCCCGTACCGCGGTGCTTGTCCCAGGTCGGGACGAAGTTCACCGGCCGGAGCGCAAGCCCCGGCAGCCGGTAGCGCTCCAGCGCAGAGGCGATGTCTTCAGCGTCCAGGTACGGCGCTCCGAACTGCTCGAAGGGCCGGCACGTCCCCCTCCCCTCCGAGAGGTTGGTCCCCTCGAGCAGGCACATGCCCGGGTAGACCTGTGCCGTGTCCGGCGTGGGCATGTTCGGCGAGGGAGGGACGAAGTCCAGACCCGTCTCCGCCCATCGCATCTTCCGCGACCAGCCCAGGCAGGGCACCACGGCCAGGTCGCAGCCGAATCGCTCCTCGGCGTTGAGCAGCCGCGCCAGCTCTCCCACCGTCATCCCGTGCCGGTTGGGGAGCGGGTACATCCCGACGAAGCTCCGGAACCCGGGCTCGACCAGATTGCCTTCCACCCGCTCGCCGCCGAGCGGGTTCGGTCGGTCCAGCACCACGAAGCGCACGCCCGCCTTCGCGCATGCCTCCATCGCCAGCGCCATCGTGTAGACGTAGGTGTAGTAGCGCGCGCCCACGTCCTGGATGTCGAAGACGAGGGCGTCGAGGCCGACGAGCCACTCGGGGCGCGGCCGCAGCGAGTCCACGGTCTTCCCGTAGAGCGAGTACATCGGCACGCCCGTCCGAGGGTCCCTCGCCTCGTCCACCGCCTCCATGTACTGGACCTCGCCCCGGACGCCATGCTCGGGCCCGAAGAGCGCCGCCAGCGTCACGCCCGGGGCGGCGTCGAGGAGATCGGCCAGGTGCCGGAACCGGGCATCAACGCTCGTCGGATTGACGATCGCCCCGACCTTGAGCCCGCGCAGCGCACGGAACTGCTCAGCCTCCCAGACGTCCAGCCCGGTCCTGACCCGCATGACCCGAGCGTACCCCGGCCACTGCTCAGCGGCGCGACGCGTTGAGCGAGCGCATCGCCTTCTTCTGCGGCTCGAGCGTCTTCATCAGTGCGGTCGCCTGCTTCTGCCGTCCGGTGCGGCCGTAGAAGTCGGCGAGCGCCCGGGTGACCACCGCGTTCTTCGGCTGGGCCTTGTGGAGGTCGGTCAATGTCTTCTCCGCCTGCGGGACCTGCCCCGACTTCTCCTGCACGCCTGCGAGCTGGAGCTTCAGCCCGGTGTCGCCGTCGCCGGCGCCGATGAGCCAGCGAAGCTCCTTCTCCGCCTCGCTCCAGTCACCGGCCCGCTGCGCGAGCGCCGCGAGCCTCCGGTGTGCGTCGACGTAGTCGGCGCGGAGCGCAATGGCCTTCCGCTGCGCCTCACGAGCGCCCTGGATGTCACCCCGCTCCTCTTCCAGGACGCCCCACAGATGCAGTCCCCGGGGATTGTCCGGAGCGAGCGCGTACGCCCAGCGGAGATGCCAGTCCACCGTCTCCAGCCGTGTCCCCTGCTTCAGGCCCAGTCGGGCCGCCTCGAGGTGCCCGTAGGGGGAGCGTGGCTCGTTCTGCGCCCACCACTCGGCCCACGCGAGCGCCCCGGCGTCGTTGCCCGCTGCCTCGTACGCGGCGATCTGCTCCTGCGGCGTCGCGCTCAGGATCAGGCCCAGCACCACCACCGCGCTCGCCACCGTCATCTGGTCCAGGATGGTATCGAAGCGGGCGACGGGTCCTCAACTCGCTTGACCGGGGCACCCACGAGCCGACAGAACGTCGCCGCGCCGTGCACTTTTCCCCACGAACGCTGGAGGACCTCGCATTTCCCGAGGTTCTGGCCGCCCTCGGTCACCGCTGCCGGACCACGGCCGGGCGGAGCCGCGCGCTCGCACGTTCATTCCTCGACGACGCCTCTGCCGTCCGGGAAGCACTCGCCCGGGTGGACGAGGCACGGGCGCTCCTCCAGGAACAGGTGAGCCTGCCACTCGGAGGGGTGGCGGACATCCGCGGCGCCGTCGAGCGCGCCGAGAAGGGTGGCCTCCTGGAGCCCCGGGAGCTCACCGGCTGCGCGCAGACCCTGTTCGCCTTCAGCGGGACGCGCGAGGCGCTCGCCGAGAAGTCCGGGCTCATTCCCCGCCTGGCCTTCGTCGGCCAGCGGCTGCCCGACCTCGAGCGGCTCGCGGTGCGCATCGACCGCTGCTTCGAGGCCGACGGCGAGATCTCGGAGCGGGCCAGCCCCGCCCTCAAGGAGGCGCGGGACCGGATCCGCGGGCTGCACCGGGCCATCAAGTCGCGTCTGGACACCCTCCTCCACGACGAGAAGTTCCTGCTCAACCTCCGCGAGGGCTACTACACGCTCCGGAACAACCGGTACGTCGTGCCGGTGCTGGCCCAGGCCCGCGCCGAGGTGCCGGGCATCGTCCACAACGCCAGCCAGTCCGGACAGACGCTGTTCGTCGAGCCCGAGTCCCTGGTCGGCATCGGCAACGACCTGGCCATCGCCCAGTCGGTGGCGCTGGAGGAGGAGCGCCGGGTGCTCCAGGAGCTCTCCGACGCCGTCGGGCGCGAATCGGCCCGCATCCTCGAGGGCGTGGACGCCGCCGCCGAGCTGGACGAGGCCGAGGCCGCGGCGCAGCTGGGCGCGGACCTGGGCGCGTCCACCCCGGTGGTCGAGGACGCCGACGGTCCGCTGGTGCTCTTGCAGCTCCGCCATCCACTCCTCGTCCTCCGTGGGCGCGAGGTGGTGGCCAACGACGTCCGGCTCGATGGGGGGGTGCGCGCGCTGGTGATCTCGGGCCCGAATGCCGGCGGCAAGACGGTCACCCTGACCGCGGTGGGGCTGTGCGGGGTGCTGCTGCGCGCCGGTCTCCAGATCCCGGCCGTGGACGGCTCCCGCGTCCCGCTGTTCACCTCGGTGCACTCGGCCGTGGGTGACGCTCAGGACCTGGCCCAGGACCTCAGTACCTTCAGCGCCCACGTGCAGGAGCTCAGGCGGATCCTCGAGGTGGCGGGCCCCGGCGGGCTGGCGCTGATCGACGAGATCGCCGCCGACACCGACCCGCGCGAGGGTGCGGCGCTCGCCATCGCGGTGCTGGAGGAGCTCATCGGCCGTGGCGTCCGCGTGCTGGTCACCACCCACCTCGAGGAGCTGAAGGCGTTGACCCACGTCGACCCGCGCTTCCTCAACGCCCGGGTGGGCCTCGACAGCAGGCGCATGGTGCCGACGTACAAGCTGCAGCTCGGGGCGGCGGGTACCTCGTCGGCGCTCGACCTCGCTTCGCGCATGGGGCTCGCCCCGCACGTGGTGGACCGCGCGCGACAGCTGGCGCGGAGCTCGGGTGGCCCGCTCGCGCAGGCCCTCGCGGCTGCGGAGGAGGAGCGGCGGGCGCTGGCCGAGGAGCTGGAGCGAGCCCGGACGGCGACCGCGGCGGCCGAGGCCAGCGCGCAGGCCCTCGCAGCCGAACGAGCGGCGTTCGCCGAGCAGCGCCGCGCCGAGGAGTCCACCCACGCCGAGCGCCTCCGGGTCGAGTCGGAGCGAGCTTTGGCCGAGGTGTCCTCCCAGCTCGCGGAGCTGCGGCAGCAGGCCTCGGTGGAGCGCGCGGAGGCGGCGCGCGCGGTGCTCGCATCGCAGGCGGTGGCGGCACGGGCCCGCGCCGAGGCTCTTTCCCGGGAGAGCGCCCGCACTGCGCTCGCCCCGGCGCCGGACACGCTGCGGGTGGGAGACGTGGTGCACCATCTGGGTCTCCGGCGCGACGTCACCGTGCTCGAGCTGGCAGAGGACGAGGTGCTCGTGTCCGCCGGCGCGCTGAAGATGCGGGTTCCACGCGCCGAGCTGGCAGGAGCGCGAGACGAGAAGCCAGCGAGCCGGTTTCCGTCAGTCGACCGTGGGCGTGCCTCGCTGGCGCGTGCCAGCAACGCAGCTCCCGGGGCGCTGGAGGCCCCGGCGCTCCGCGTGGACGTGCGCGGGCTCCGGGCGGACGACGCCGTGCGGGAGGTCGAGGCCTTCCTCGACCAGGCGTTCCGGAACGGAGACCCCGGCGTGCTGGTGCTGCACGGCCACGGCACGGGCGCGCTGAAGCAGGCGGTCCGCGAGTACCTGCAGGACTCGCCCTACGTCCGGATGTACCGTCCCGGCGAGAGCCACGAGGGCGGTGATGGCGTGACGGTGGTCGGGCTCAGGGTCGACGAATGACCGGACGCGCGTTCCTCGGGGCACTGGCCCTCGCCCTCGGCGGGTGCGCCTACAACGGGAAGATCATCGATGCGCACGCGCACCTCGAGCCCAACTCGGGGCCGGGGCGCATCCACGCGCAGGTCTCGGGCCGCCCCGAGATTCTCCTGCAGGAGATGGACCGCGCCGGCGTGGAGCGCGCGGTGCTCCTGGTCCTTCCCCAGGGGACGGACCTCGCCGCCGCGCGAGAGACGCACGACCAGGTCGCCGCTGTCCTCAAGGCCAATCCGGGACGCTTCATCCCCATCGGCGCGGTGCAGCCCTCCGACGGGGACGCGGGGCTGCGGGAGATGGACCGCATCGCGGCGATGGGCTTCCGCGGGGTGAAGCTGTCCCCCTCGAAGCTCGAGCTGCAGACGCCCGAGGTCCAGGCCTACGTCGCGCGCGCCACCGCGCTCAAGCTCGTGGTCTACATCGAGGGGTGGTGGCCCGGAGCCGCGCACGAGACGGGAAAGCTCGCCCTCGCCTTCCCCAACGGGCGCTTCGTGCTGACCCACATGGGCGGCATCCGCTTCGACGACGTCTTGGTGTTCCGGCTGCTCGAGCTCTACCCCTTCTACCCGCGCAACGTCTGGTTCGATCTGTCGGCGGTCGCGCCGCTCTACGTGGACTCGCCCTACGCGGACCAGCTGCGCTTCGTCTGCCGCTCGGTGGGGACCGATCGGGTGCTGTTCGGGTCGGACTTCCCGCTGACCGGGATCGAGCCCGCGCTGAAGGCGGTGCAGCGCCTCGGCTTCTCCCGGCAGGAGGAGCAGGCCATCCTCCATGACAACGCGGACGCGCTGTTCCGCTGAGGAGAGTGATGCCCTCGACCCGGAGCCCTGGAGGTGCGGGACGGCCCGCTCGAGCGCCATGGCAAGCGGACCGGACGCCGCACGCGTGGTCGCGGGTGACGGCCTGGGCCGACGCCCCGGCGTTCTACCGGAAGCGCGCGGCGAGACCTGGTGAAGAAGGGCGTGGACATGGCGCTCCGCGCGCTCGGAAAGCGGAACGAGACGCTCCGCCGGGCCGCGGTGGACCTGGCGGGATTCCTCGCGCGCGGGCCGGAGCCGTCACGCGCCTGGATCGGGAAGAGCGCCCTCCGCGAGCTGTCCGGTCGCGGGGCGGATCGCCGAGAACTCGCTGAGGCCTCGGCCCGAGCGGAACGCGGGCTCGAGGTGCAATAGCAACTTTGGTGGCGCGGCGGACGCGTCGCGCCCGCAAACCACTGACTCGTCGTCGCTAGAGCACCCAGGGTCGCTGCGTGGTTGCTATTGCACCTCGAGCCGGTCCCCCGCGCTGCCGAGCCCGCGCCTCACCCTCGGGCGACCACGCCCGGGCGTCGCCAGACCCTAGCGGCGACGCCGACGGCCCTGACCCGAGCCGCCCCGCGCATCGCCACCACCGCCCTGGCGCTGGCCACGACCCGGGGAGCCGTCGTGGCGGTCGTTTCTTCCTCCGGGCTTCTGCCGCCCGCCTGGAGAGCCTCTCTGGGCCTGCTGCTTGCCCAGCTGACCTTCACGCTCGGCGAGCGCCCGCAGGCGATCGAAGCCAGGATGAGTTGAGGCATCGGCTTCCGATCCTTGCCGAGGCCGCTGCTCGTCGCCTTGCCGCGCGCCACCTTGCTGCGCCGGGCGCCCGGCCGGGGACTGCTGACCTCGCGCTCCCTGCTGCTTCCCGCGTCGCTCCTGCTGCCCGCGCGGCGGCGGGCCCTGCCCGGCCGCTGCGCCCCGCTTCCCCCGGTCGTCACGACGGTTCCCGCGCTCAGGCTGCCCGGATGCTCGCGCATCGCGCGCCGGCTCCTGGCGCTCCGCTCGTCCCGGGCGCTGCGACCGCTTGCCATCCCGCGCCGGCGCCTCGACACGCTCGGCCCCGCCGCGGCGCCGCGACGGCCGCTCGCCGGTGAACGCCACCACGTCGAAGTCCATCTGATGCCGCTGGACGTTCACGCCCGCCAGCCGGACTGTCAGCGTCTGCCCCACCTGCACCCGCCGCCCGCTCGGCCACACCAGCGCGCCCACCACCAGACGGTGGCCAGGGCCGAGCTCGTCCGCCCG
The DNA here is from genome assembly GCA_964507515.1 of uncultured Myxococcaceae bacterium. Lineage (GTDB taxonomy): Bacteria > Myxococcota > Myxococcia > Myxococcales > Myxococcaceae > RPRB01. The sequence goes on along the minus strand of CAZDSB010000001.1, from coordinate 2,424 downwards.
GACCAGCCCCTCCACGTGCTCGGCGTCGAGCTCGACGAAGAAGCCAAAGTCCGTGAGCGACGACACCGTGGCCGCGAACTCCTCGCCGACGCGGTCCTCCATCAGCAGACAGGCGTAGAGCGCGTTCACCTCGCGCTCGCACTTCATCGCCGCCCGCTCGCGTTCCGAGCTGTGCTCGGCCATTCGGCGCAGCTCGTCCATCTCCCGCTCGAGCTCGCGCTCCGGACGCTTTCGCTTGTCCCGCTCCCAGTGCGCCCGCAGCAGCCTGTGCACCAGGAGGTCCGGATACCGGCGAATCGGCGAGGTGAAGTGCAGGTACTCCTCTGCCCCGAGCCCGTAGTGCCCGATCTGATCCGGCGAGTACACCGCCTGCATCATCGACCGGAGCAGCAGCTGGTTCAGCGCCCGCTGCCCGGGGTGACCCACCAGCCCGCGCATGAAGACGTTCAGCTCGCGCGAGGTCGGCTCGCCCTTCCCGGGCACGGTGAAGCCGTGGGCGCGCGCCAGCTCCGCGAACGCCGAGAGCTTGTCCGGGTCCGGCTCTCCGTGGAACCGATACACCGACGGGAGCCCGTGCTCCTGGAAGTACGCCGCCACCGCCTCGTTCGCCGCGAGCATGCAGTCCTCGACGATGCGGTGGCTCTCCTTCCGCTCGCGCCGGGCCATCCGCACCGGCCGTCCCTGATCGTCGAGCTCGGGCCGCGTCTCCGGCAGATCGAAGTCGATGGCACCCCGCTGCTCGCGCACCTTCCGGAGCGTTCGACCGAGTCGCTGCAACCGCTCGAACAGCGGACGGAAGCGATCGCGGTCCGGCACCGGTTCACCGTCGAGGACCTTCTGTACCTCGTCGTAGGTGCACCGCGCAGCGCTCCGCATCACGGCGGGGTACAGCTCGGTGGCGGTCCGCTGGCCGCCGCGGTCGAACACCACCTCCGCCACCAGGCACAGCCGGTCTTCGTCGGGACGGAGCGAGCAGATGCCGTTCGACAGCCGCTCGGGGAGCATCGGCAGCACCCGGTCCGGCAGGTACACCGACGTCCCGCGCCGGAATGCTTCCGCATCCAGCGCCGAGCCCGGACGGACGTAGTGGCTCACGTCGGCGATGGCCACCCAGAGCCGCGTCGCACCGTTCTCCTCGTCCTCGGCGTACACGGCATCGTCGAAGTCGCGCGCGTCCACGCCGTCGATTGTGACCAGCGAGAGCTTGCGGAGGTCCTTCCGCCCACCCTCGTGGAGCTCGCTGCCCGGCACGTGCAGCGGGACCCGGTCCGCCTCGTCCATCACCTGGTGCGGGAACGCCTCGGAGAATCCCTGCGAGAAGACGATGGCCAGGACGTCCTGCGACGGGTCGCCTGGGCGTCCCAGCGAGCCGGTCACCTCGCCGACCAGTCCGCCCGGTGGCAGGAGATCCGCGCCGACGCCCAGGCGCACGGTCACCACGTCACCATCGCGCGCCAGCTGCGTCCGTGGCACGCGCACCGGCGAGGGCATGGACGGATCGTTGGGCCGGACCAGCGCCTCGTGTCCCCGCTCGACGTAGGTGCCGACCAATGCCTCGCGTTGCCGGTCCACGACGCCCACGATGCGGCCCTCGGACCTGCCGCCGCGAGCGCTGAGCACCTCCACCTTCACCCGGTCGCCGTCGAGCGCACGCCTGGCCTCGTGCGGCGGAACGAAGATGTCCTCCTCGGTCCCGACGTCCACGAAGCCGAAGCCGTCGCGGTGAACGGTGAGCGTGCCTTCGAGCACCTTGCGACTGCGCCCCGCCGACGCACGCTGCCCGTCCTTCGCCGCGGTCTTGCGACCCGGCAGGGAGAACTGCTCTCCGGCCCGCTCCACCCGCCCCTCGCGCACCAGCGCTCGCATGGCGCGCTTCACGTCGGTGCGCTGGCCGCCGTGGAGACCGGAGGCACGCAGGATCTCGGCCACTCCCAGCGGGTGGTCGGCCTTCTCCAGGGTCCTCAGGAGGACCGAGCTGTCGACCCGTGCTGCCATGCAGTGCTCCCCCGTCCCGGCGCTCAGGCCCGGACGGCGACGGTCAGCCGCTGCGTCCTCGCCACCTGCGCGGGGGCGAAGACCTTCGCCAGGAAGAAATCCACGTCGTACTGGCCCGGGTTCCGCGGGGTGAAGAAGAACTCGCGAGTTCCTGGACCGCTCGACGCGGCGATGAAGTTCGCCTCGCGCAGGCCGATGCGCTTGGCCACGGTCGGCTCGACCGCCCAGGTGTAGCCGGCGCGCTCCGGGATGCGCACCGCGAGCCCCTGGCCGATGCGGATCTCCAGCGGCGTGCCCTCGTCCGGCACCCCTTCGATCTCCAGTACCTCCAGCGCCTCCCGCGACATGCTGCGGGTATCGCCCGGACGGACCTCGGCGCCCTCCACCTCGACGGTGCCGCCCCAGCCAGACTCCTTGTGCACTACGCCG